>JAYYCN010000135.1:0-7107 GCA_036161795.1 Bacteroidota bacterium | reverse complement strand
GGAATTTTAATACACATTTCATTCAAGATCATTTCAACGCAGAACGAGACCTAAATGGGCCAGATGAAATTTCCTATGAGTTAGCTGTAGCAGCCGCTACTTTCTTTGAAGGTTCTAGGAAATTAAGCCAAGCCACAAGTTCAAAGGATGAATCCAATAATGAGTGGTACGCTAATCGCTCGAGTTTGAGATAATCATTTAAATGGAAAAAATACTTATAGTGGATGATGTTTTTGAGTCTCTTTTAATTGGACTCGAAAAACATTTGGGAGCTGAAATTCACTATTATCCTGATATTAATCCAGAAAAAATCCCTCAAAAGCTCAGTGAGGATGACTACATAGGTCTTGTGGTACGTTCTAAAATTCGTATCAGCAGGGATTTACTAAGTAATGCGCCAATTTTACAATGGATTGCAAGAGCAGGAAGCGGAATTGATAACATCGATGCAGAGATCATCGATGATCCAAATATCACTGTAATCAATGCAGACGGTGCTAACGGACACAGTGTTGCGGAACATGTGCTTGGTATGATTCTCGCATTTCAACATCGTTTGTTATTGGCTGACCAACATGTGAGAATGGGTAAATGGGATAGAGAAGCACATCGCGGAACAGAAATTCGAGGCAAAACGATAGGCATTGTAGGTGTAGGGCATACAGGTTCAGCCCTAGCTAAAGTATTATCAGGCTTTGGTGCATATGTCATTGGCTATGATAAGTATAAAGTAGGTTTTTCCACAGATTACGTTGAACAGGTTGATTTTGAAGAGTTATGTGTTCAATCTGATATTATATCATTTCATGTTCCATTGAGTGATGAAACTCATTCATTAATCGGTTCAGACTTCTTTGGTAGAATATCCCGAAAACCACTGGTCATCAATGCTTCTCGTGGTAAAATAATGGATCTCGATGCAGCAATTTCAGCGTTGGAGAAAGGGCAAATAAGTGGATTATGCTTGGACGTACTTCCCGATGAGCCACCTCTAAAAAATGATGGTCATCAAAACACAAAGTCATACAGAAGACTTATTGAATTCGAAGATGTAATGTTTTCGCCACATGTAGCTGGTTGGTCAAAGGAAAGTTACCGGAAAATATCAGACCGGCTGTTAGAGAACATCTTGAATTACAAGGGAATATGACCTGGTTGCCCGGTTTTGACTTTGATGCAAGGCCTGAATATAGACGATTTTCGGGTTAAAATAAACTTGTTAAATCTTTGTTTTTTCGATAAACTTGCTCTTTAGAAATTGTACGAATTGTACAATGAGAACGCTAAATTCGATCAAGAAGGAAAATATGAATCAAAAAGTACTGAAATGGGCCTGGCTGATGGTCTTTGGTTTCGCTATTCAATGGGCGTCTGCACAGACGAACTTCGCCGACTTTCGTGTGAAGACATCAGATGGCGATGGAAAACCCCTCAGTGGTGTGATGGTAAAGATGTATTTGAATGGAATTTTCAAAACATCGGATACCACCGACAGTGATGGTAATGCTATATTTCAAACCTTAACCCCTGGTGTTTATACAGTAGAAATGTCGAAAGATGGATTTTCAACCCAAAAAACCACTGGTTTGACACTAACCGCAGGTTTGAATGAGCAGTTGAAAATCAATATGACAAATTCAATGACTGCGGTTGTTATTACAACCAAAGCATCAAATAAAGTCATACAACTAGAGAAGAATGAACAAATGATCTCAGGTAAATCCATGATCAATAGCGGGCGACGAGGAGTTGGAGCATTGACCTCCACGAATTCGGCAATCATTGAATCCCGCCAGGGTATATCGGTACGTGGAACTCGTTCTGATGGTAATGGTACGTTTATTGACGGTGTGAGAGCCATCGGTTCTGGAGCCATTCCATCGTTGGGTGTTGACCAGTTAGCGGTAAATATAGGCGGCATTCCTGCTATGTATGGTGACTTAACAGGTGGAGCATTTTCCTACACTTCAAAGAGTGCTACCAATAAATTTGTGAGCATATTTGAGGGGATTACTTCTACGTTATTGGACCCATATTCCTACAATACAATGGAAGGTTTCTTATCGGGACCATTATGGATTGACAGAAAAAAGAACAGATTTGGTAAAACCGAAGAACTCGTAAAACTTGGTTTTACTTTGAACGGTAATGTTGGATATTACTACGATCCTTCTCCGACTCGTACCGGTGTTTATGTCCTAAAAGAGGATAAGCTAAACCAAATCAAAGACGATCCATTGGTGTTTACTCCGAATGGATTTGTTCACCGTGCAGCGTATTTAAGAGAATCTGACTTTGATCGTCTAGCTGCTCGTCCGAATTCTTCACAATACAATACGAACGTAATCGGCAAATTAGAGTTCAACCCGAACAAAAATATTTCGGTGACAGGTTTTGGTTCCTTCTATTACGGTGGAGGAAGAGGAGTAACAAACAATATTTTAAATTTCGAGAATACAGGTAGAAACGATAACTATACCATTCGTTCTTATTTGCAATTCAAACAAACATTTGAAGTCGATAAAGAAAGTTCTATCAAAAGTGCATTCTACACGGTTCGTGCTGAATATCAGAATACCTTCAACTATAATCGTAACGCAGACCACCTAGATAATTTATTCGATTATGGTTATGTAGGTACTTTTACCTCTTACCCAACAGAGCGTTTTGCATACTCACATTCAGATGCACAACAAAATCCTAACCGAGAGCCACGTATCGTTCAGGACCAGAATGGTAATTACGTGCAATTAAGAAACTACTGGGAACAGGTTGGTTTCCAAGATACTTTGGTTTCCTTCCAAGCGAGTGACTTGAATCCCGTGCGTTCTCGATACACCCAGAACGTGTATGATTACTTCGAGAGTCGCGGTGCTTCCATAAATAATCCATTGGCCATCTTGGTGAATCAGGGTCTATTAAACGGTTACAATCCAAATAATGTGTACTCACTTTGGTCAACCCCAGGTACTACTCCTACTTCTTGGAGTAAAAACCAAGGTGAACGTTATTCTTTGTTTGCTCTTGGACAAATGCAGGTTAAACCAAAAACAGTAGCTGGAAGAGAGCGTACTCCTCATGATATCCAAGCTGGTTTCTATTATGAGCAGAATATCAACCGTGGTTACGGTTTGAATGCAAACGGTTTATGGGTGTTGATGGGGCAGTTGATGAATAGTCATATCAACGAGCTAGACGTTAATAACCCCATTCTAAGTTATGATGCAAACGGAGTGTTTACAGATACCGTTCGTTATCGTCGTTTGATTAACGCCGATCAACAGTCTCACTTTGACCGTGAGTTTAGAAACAAGTTAATCTCAGAAGGTCGTACAGATATTTACGGAAACGCAATCGATGAACGCACATTTGTTGATATCAACAGCTTCAAGCCAGGCGATTTTGATTTAAATATGTTCAATGCCAACGAATTGTTGAACAATGGTAACAACTATGTGAACTACTTTGGTTACGATCACTTAGGAAATAAAGTAACTGGAAAGCCAAGTATTGATGAGTTCTTAAACGATCCAAACAAAAGAACCATTGGCGCTTTCCAACCAATTTATATTGCGGCTTGGTTACAAGACCAATTCCAGTTTAAAGATTTGATTTTCCGTTTGGGATTAAGAATGGAGCGTTACGATGCCAATCAGTTAGTATTGAGCGATCCCTACAGTTTGTATCCAATTAAAACGGCAGGTGAAGTTGGACAAATCAATGGTTTAGATGTAATACACCCTACCAATGTTTCTGAGGATGCTGCAGTATACGTAAACGATATGCAGTCTCCAACTCAGATTATTGGTTATCGTGAGGGCGACCGTTGGTTTAATGCAGATGGTTCTGAGCAGAGAAATCCAGAATTCTTAGCGAACCAAACCAGTAATGGTAGAATTGCTCCTTATTTGGTTGATTACAATAACCAAGAGGTGACTGCCAATACCTTTAAGGATTATACCCCTGCCCTTAACCTACTGCCTAGAATTTGGTTCTCGTTTCCACTTGAACCTAAGAGAAAATCATTCTATGTTAGTTATGATGTACTTGCTCAGCGTCCAAACGCCGGTGCATCCTTCCTATCAGTGGATGATGTCTATTTCTTGAAATTCCGTCAGGGAAGTGTGCTCGCAAACGGTGCCCTAAATTCTCGCTTAAAAACAGACTACGAAGTTGGTTACAAGCAAATTTTTGGAAGAAGAGGAGATATGGGTCTAGAGTTAAGTGCCTCGTATAGTGAAATTAGAAATGACTTCGGTTTGTATCAAATCAACCAAGGTTTCCCTGTTACCTACACGACGTATCGTAATATAGACTTTGCTACAATTACTGGTTTCCGTGGTAATTTCAATATCAGAAACATCGGTGCGATGAGTATGTCTGCTAGTTACATGTTGCAATTTGCCGATGGTACAGGATCAAACATCAACTCTCAGCGTGCATTGATTCAAAGTAATCAGCCGAACTTGAGAAACGTAATTCCATTAGGCGCTTTGGATATTCGCCATAACATCAAGCTTTCAACTACATGGGCTTGGGGTGGTGGACGTTCACCAGGCGGACGTAAGCTTTACAAAGGGCCAATCTTATTCGGAAAGGAAATCTTCAAGTTTACGAGCTTCAATATTATTGCTAATACATACAGTGGTGGTCCATACACGCCTACGGTTCGTGCCATTCAAATTGGTGCGGTCGATAGAGCACAGATTAAGGGTCGTCCTTTCGGAGCTCGCCTACCATGGCAGTATAACTTCGACTTTAACGTAACGAAGAGCTTCCAATTGAATCGTGGTGATTCTAAAAAGCCAGTTTCAATTAGCGTATTCTTCTGGATTAATAACCTGTTGAATACATGGAATGTGGTTGGTGTATTCCCATACACAGGACAACCTAATGATGACGGATTCCTTAACTCACCTGCAGGTCAACTTCTGGTTAGAACCCAGGTTGATGCACAGAGTTATTCAGATCTTTATCGTTTATTGTTAAACTCTCAAACCGGTAACTGGAATAGACCAAGAACCATTCGTTTGGGTGTACGTTTCAATCTTAACTAAGGAAAAAGAAAAATGAGAAAAATAGGATTTTTGGTTCTTGGATTCGTCGTAGCAGGTTTAAGCACGGCTCGTCCTATCAAAAACATAAACGGGCGTTCTGGAAAGAGGATCGTAAATAAGAGAGCAGGCGCTTTTGCAAGTACGTGTAATCCTGCGTCTCAATCTGTTGACTTGGACGTGAACAACGTTAGAACAAAGCTACTAAACGGTGGTGACATGTGGTGGGATTTAAATAACCCTAAATATGAAATCCCTAAAATCAGTGATCCAAACGCCGTAAGAAAGCATTCTATGTTTGCGGGTGCGATTTGGATTGGTGGTAAAGATAATGGTGGAAACCTGAAGTTGGCAGCGATGACTTATCGTCAGTTCGGTCAAGATTTCTGGCCTGGTCCATTGGATACCACGACGGCCTCTACCGATCCATTGCGTTGCGAGGCGTATGACCGTATGTGGAAAGTTACGCGTGACGAGTTAGAGGAGTTTGAAGAGTCTGATTATGTAGAACAGAGTGCGGGTATTCGTGAGTGGCCTGGTGGAAGTGACCGTGCAGTAAGAATTGGAGATGAAGCGGATTATCTAGCACCTTACAAAGAGGTTGTTGCCGATGGGGTTTACAATCCATTTGATGGTGAGCATCCGGTACTTGATGAAAGACGTCCTGTAATTGAAAACGGAGTAGACCGCCAGCCAGACATGTTTATTTGGTGGGTATACAACGATAAAGGCAATATTCACTCAGAGTCTGCGGGTCAACCGATTGGTGTAGAGTGTCAAACTACCGCGTTTGCCTTCTCAACCAACGATGAGGTGAATAACATGACCTTTTACTCAACGAAAATCATTAACAGAGGTTTTACCACCCTAAATGATTGTTACATGGGCCAATGGGTAGACGCTGATTTAGGTAACTATGCAGATGACTATGTGGGTTGTGATGTATCAAGAGGACTAGGTTTCTGTTACAATGGTGATGATGATGATGAAGGTGTATTGGGTTATGGATTGAATCCTCCAACCATCGGTGTTGATTATTTTGAAGGACCAACCGATACCGCTGGTAATCAAATGGGATTGAGTGTATTCATGTATTACAACAACACCTCAGATCCAATCACAGGTAATCCAGATAGAAATAATCCAAATAGTTTTTACAACTTCTTACAAGGTAAATGGAAGGGTGGCCAAAACGTAACTCGTGGTGGTAATGGATTCGGTGGTGCAGTGACAACCAAATACATGTTCCCTGGTTGTACAGACCCCGCCTTTACTGATTGTTGGGATGAGAGAATCGCAGGTAACCGTCCTGGTGACCGTCGTTTCTTGCAGTCAACAGGTCCATTCCTGTTGCGTCCAGGTCAAGTACAGCGTATTACGGTTGGTGTAGTTTGGGCTAGAACAACGAGTGGTGGTGCGGTAGGTTCACTTGATCTATTGAAACTTGCTTCCGATAAAGCGCAAACTCTATTCAATAACAACTTCAAGATTCTTGATGGTCCTGATGCTCCGGATGTTGAAATTCAAGAGTTACACCAGGAATTGGTATTGAAATTCTTAAATACCAATTCAAATAAGGTTGAGAACTATTCAGAGAAGTATAAAGATGCGAACAACAAAGAGTTGACGTATAAGTTTGAAGGATACTTGGTATACCAGTTGAAAGATGCAACTGTAAATACCAGTGATTTGGATAACATCGACAAAGCTCGATTGCTTTTCCAATGCGATATACAGAATGACAGAGGTCAAATCATCAATAAAGTATTTGATCCAAAACTTTCACAAATGGTACCTGTGGAAAAGGTGGATGGAGCGGATGAAGGTGTTCAACATACATTTAGTATTAAGAATGACCTTTTTGCGACTTCTGCGAATACAGAGTTGGTAGACTTTAGAAACTATTACTATATGGTTTTGAGTTACGCTATTCTATCGGATGATACACTTCAGGTGGATCCTAATCAGTTCTTAGCCGGTCGTAGAAATATCAATATCTATAGAGCTACTCCACATAAGACTGAGCCGGAAAACAATGGAACTCAGCTACAAA
>JAYYCN010000134.1:0-3391 GCA_036161795.1 Bacteroidota bacterium | reverse complement strand
GTATGGAGTTGCACCAAGGGTATCAGGAGTCTCACTTTGACGCTGGTAACTCTGAGCAACGCGCAATGCGCGATTTTGAGCGTCAAGTGTATCATCGGCAGATGGCACAATATTAAACACTACATATTTAATGTTTCTTGTTTCTTTTTCGTATTTGAATTCTTCTTTGTGTAGATCTAAATATTCAGCAATGGCTTCATCTGTCACCTTCACATCACCATCGTTGAACTCAGCCGCATTTAAGGTTAATACTTTACCTTCTACGCTTTGGTTTGCTCCGGTATATTGGTAGGCAAGTTCAACTTTTGTTGTAAAGGCACGAGCTTTGGCTAAGTAAGAAGCAAAACGCATCTCCCCCTCATTGGCGGTAATACGATTGATATAACTCGCCAACTGTTTTTTCATTTGGGGATTCGTCTTCGCTTGACGGAAGATAGAAACTACCTTTTGCGGATCAAATTGATTATCTGTTTGAAAAGCAGGATCACCTTTGATGGACTCATGAGGATTTTCTCCAACAAGCATTTCGTTGATATCTGCCTCAGAAAGAACAATACCAGCCGCGTCTATCTCCTTATTGATAAGATTATTTTTTAGGATATCATACCAAGCCTTTTGGAATAACTGATCGCGTTTTTCTTCGTCTAGTTGATAATTGGGGTCTTTGTCTAACTCTTCTTTGAAATATTTGTCTGCTAGAGAACCTATTTCCGCCTCTCGGATTTTTTCTCCTGCAATCTCAGCGATCACGTCACGATCTTCGTCCGTGGGAGCATTTTGACCTTTACCGGTTAACCAATCACCAACGATGAATAACAACAAGGCTACTCCGATAGCAATCGCTACCAAATTTGAATTTCTAAGTTTCTGTATAACTGCCATATCTCAGATAATGTGTGTATTTTAAAAGGAAAGCAAAAATAGGATTTCACAACGGATAAATCAACCGTTTTTAATGGAAAGATTTGAGCTCTTATTCGACCCAATATCTTTTTTTTACCATTAAGTTTTTCCGACGGAGAATAACGTTATAAACACCTGATGGAAGCGCTTGTTTATTTACATAAACTTCAATAAAGTCGTTGTTACCAAAACCTTTCTCTGTATCAGATAAAAACACCTTCTGGACCTTGGTAAATCTACCGGTTTTGATCTCAAACGTACAGGAAGTTTCACCTGGCATTTGAATCATAAAAATGGCAGAATCGCTGTCATCGTTGGGATTTATGGCAATACAAGGAGCTGCCTTAGACCGTTTAGGATGCTTTTTATTCCATTGTGCCAATTGAATCACATTTTGGTTTGTTTGAAAATCATAACCCGTAAAAACAGCAAGCCCTCCTTTACCTTTATGGGTGTCAAAGCCAATGTAATCACCGTAAAACTTATCATTTCCAGTTAACGGAATCGGGACATTGGTTAAACAATGGTTGGGTGACGCCCTTTGATTCTTCAGTTCTGCGGTATAAACTTGACAAAATTTACCTGTTTCACTATTGCGCTTATCGTACCAAATCACACGTGGGTAACCCGTATTTTGATCTATTTTCACAAACGGACAGAACTGTGAACGTTGAGTCACATCGTCATTGATCTTAATGGCATTAGAGAAATATTCTCTTTTGGGATGATAAACATGATAATAAATATTAGCATCACCACGAGCATCTTCGGCAGCATAAATCACGTACAACTTCCCTTTTTTGTCGTGAGTAACAAAAGGCATTCCATTCGTTCGCATCATTCCTTGCACTTGATCCATGCTCCAACCGCCTTTCATTGAAGATAAAACCTGATCTTTCCCCCAAGTTTCACCACCATCCCTACTGAGGTCATACCATAGCGTATCGTTTCGCGACCAAACGCAACAGAGGGTCCCATTTTTTAATATTCCGATGGTAGCTCCTTCTGCTGTTTGGTCACCATCTTTGGCATCCCCACTCACATCGCTAATTACCACAGGGTCGGAGAAAGTTGCCCCATAGTCTCTTGAAAAACAAAACCTAATTCTTGAAGAATCACGTGATTCTTTACTACCATAATTGTCAAATTCGGTCCAAGAAAGATACACACTGTTCTTGTACTGACTTTCCATCCATTCATCAACGGCAATCCAAGGCTTATCCTGCATTTTACCATTCTTACCAATGGCTTTTGAGTGAAATTCAACCTCGTTGGTACTACGCTCAAACACAATGCAATCAAAGGATTCTGGATATGGCTTCTTTGGATTTTTTGCCAAGTGTGCTAAGTACACACTGCCTGCCGATGTTAAGTGAATCACAGGGTCACCATAAAACCCTTGGGGTGGATTTACCTTTACATCTAACCATTGCTTCCCTCCATTAAGGCTGTGATAAACGTGATTATTGTTAAATGCTAACCAGATGTTATCCGCATCGTTGGGATCAATCGAAATACTCGGTTCATTGCCTGGAATTGCACTATCACCAAAGGTTTTCACCTTGAATTGTCCATATAAAAAAATGGGTACAAGACACCACAACATTGCGATCAACCTCATTCCCGAAAATAAATAAAATAATAGTTAAACGGCAGCCTTCTCTGACAACCATCTTTCGGCATCTAAGGCCGCCATACAACCACTACCGGCTGCAGTCACTGCTTGTCTGTATATCTTATCTTGGGCATCACCAGCACAGAATACGCCCTCCATATTGGTTTTGGACGTACCTTTCTCTGTAACAATATATCCTTGATCGTCCATATCAATGAAAGGCTTGAATATTTCCGTATTTGGCGTATGCCCTATAGCTACGAAAAACCCTTTGATCGGGATTTCACGTATTTCGTTGGTTTTATTATTCAATACACGCACTCCTTCAACTGCTTGTTCTCCCAATATTTCATCGGTTTCAGTATTGTACAACACCTCAATATTAGGTGTAGTTAGTACACGATGTTGCATCGCTTTTGATGCACGAAATTCATCTCTTCGTACCAACATGTACACTTTATTACAAATCTTAGAAAGGTAAGACGCCTCTTCGCAAGCCGTATCTCCTGCACCAACTATTGCAACCTCGGTACCGCGATAAAAGAATCCATCACAAACCGCACAAGCGCTAACCCCGCTGCCATTCAAACGCTCTTCCGATGGTAGCCCTAACCACTTTGCAGATGCACCCGTAGAAATGATTACGGCCTGTGCTGATATTTCTTTGGTACCATCAACAATTACCTTTTGAGGACCTCCAGGTGTAAATTCTACTGAGGTCACCATTCCAAAACGCACATCCGTTCCTAAACGAGCTGCCTGTTTTTTAAAATTCTCCATCATTTCAGGACCCATAATCCCTTCAGGATAACCAGGGTAATTTTCAACATCTGTGGTAATCGTTAACTGACCTCCAGGTTGTAACCCTTCGTA
>JAYYCN010000133.1:0-16019 GCA_036161795.1 Bacteroidota bacterium | reverse complement strand
TCTTGTTTATCTCAACAAGCTTGAGTTTGTAATAAACGGGCATATCAATATAGCTGAGTTGCTCAGTTAGATTCATATCAAAATCATTAACCCGATAATCAATAGAATATTTTTTATCGGCGTTAATTAGAGAAACCCCTATACCCGAACGATTATTGAAGTTGTAACCGCCGTCTATGCTTATGACCCTGGTGTTATTACTGGTATATGTTTTAGGGGTACGTGATACATTATACAGCTCAGTAACATTGGCATAAGTTGTATTTGAGCCAATTGACAGGGATAATCCTATATTCAATTTCGGAATCACCTTTAGTCTTTTTAACAGTACATTTAACTCATCCGGATCAGTAATTGGATTAAATTTATACGTTGGATTAATCTCTAACATTTGTTTCAAAGATTCCAAGGCGGAATCATTTTCAGCAAATGCTAATTGCGACAAAGCTCTCAATCTATATTTCTGGAAAATTATGGAGGTCCTACCTGAATCCTGAATCTCGTCCGTTAAATCAATTACCTCTGAAAAGGCCCCCTTATTATATTTTGATGAAGCTTCCAATAATAAAATCTCATCTTTAGTTTGGGCATAACTATTGAATCCTAAGATTAAAGAGAATATCAAAGTTGCACTTTTTATCATGTCAAAGTTTAATTTATTCACTGATATACCTCGCTTTCTGTAAATCTGTAAGTGGTTCTACTTCATAATCCGCAATGTCTTTTTCTAAATCACTAAGTCTAACCTTGAACTGTTTTAATTTTCGGTCTCTACCAGCAGAATAAATAATATCGTCTTTCGGTGAAAATCGAACTGCATAAACCCACGATTTATGATGAGTAACTTCCAAGGGTGATTTAGCTTTATGCTCAAGGGAATATACTCTTATGACGCCGTCAAACGAAGAAGTAGCCAAATACCTACCGTCTCCACTAACATCTAAATCAGTAATACCCGCTGTATGTCCGGTAAAGTCATATTCCTCCATGTTACTCGATAATGAAATCTGTTTACAACGTCCATTACCAAAGCCAAGGTATAAATGTCCATTTTTGTTTAGCATAGAATTAACTCGTCCTGTTTTTCCATAGTTCTTTATGACCACTTGTTCTTTATCTAACCACGAAATTTGCAAAATCTTACCGCCAATAGTTGAAACGTACCCCACAGAAGGATCATCATTTGAAATAGTAAATGCGTCTATTCCTTCGTCAACATGAATCCGATTAGTTTCATTTCCAACAATATTCACTTCGACTATATTTTCTTTTGTAGCAAATACTATGTTTGAGCCATTAGTAAATATATCCGTTATGCCGGTTTGGCTTTGGGCTATTTTGGTTATTGATGACTGATCCAAAATCCCTGTATTTTCATTTAGGTCGACCGTATATATATCTTTTTTATTTGCTAAAATAACAAGCTTATTTTCTTTGTCTAAACCTACTACCTTATACAAGGCTGCGCCCTGGATAACCAAAGATGAAATCTTTTTATTATTGAAGCCCGAAACAACGTTTATGCGTCCGTCCAACCCAACTGACACAATATACTTCGATTTCGTCAATACACTCCTACATTCCATGGAATGAGTGACTTTCGTTGCATATCCATCACTTGCTTTTGACTTTTTCGCATCTAAAAGCGCTGCATGTAGATCGCGGTCAAACATTGATTGACCGGATTTTTTAAAAACCTTTAAAGCTTCGGTGGCTAGAGCAATCTTTAGATCCGATTGGCTTTTGGAATTCAATAATTTTGATTTTAAAGCAATAGATTTTGATAGTACATAATTTTTACTCTTCTGGGCTTGTTTTTCAGAAACAATGGCCTTTTTTAAGGCCTCCTCTCTAGCTTTCTTTGCTTTATTTGCAAACTCCAACGCTGTTTGTGTTTCTTTTTGCGAGTTTTCTGCTTTTTTCTTAGCGTTAAGAGCAATTAATCGCTGTGCATTTGCTATTGCTTTTTGATTCAATGCAAGTCTTTTTTGATTTATTGCATTTAAACGCTCCTTATCTGCCAATTGCTTTTGCTCCTCAGCCTTCTTTCTTTGAATTTGCGCGAAAGATTCCTCTTCCAGTGCATGCTGTTTTTCCGCTCGAGCAATTTCCGCCTGTTCTTCGGCTTTAAGAGTAGATTCTCTAGCTAAAATCGCAGCTTTATCTGCACTATTCTTTTGTACAAAAGAAAAAATAGTCAAGCAAGCCATAATCAAGGAACTACCTATGAGCACTGCTTGAAGAAGCCTTTTTTTTCGCTTTTTTTCGGCTAATTCAAAATTAGCATTTTGCTCACTAGCTACGAGAAACTGTCGAGCTTTGGAAAACTGATCGTTATATAATAGGGACCAATCTCGTGTATGTCTAGGTTCCTTAAGCCATGACAACCCTATAGCAAGATCAGGGTCTCGCCATAATCCTGATTCCCCTTTCTCAAATAGAATCGTACTTTCACACAACCTATAGTATAATCCCAAACTATCTCTTTCTTGATCTACCCATTTAATTAATCGAGGCCAAACACGCATTAAGCTCTCATGAGAAATATCAATTACGGTATCCATAGAAAGCTTGACTTTAGGGGGCGGCATTATAAATCCACGTTGAGAAAGTCTAAATGCCTCAATTATTGGAGACAAGGTTGCAAGATCCACCCTTAAGATTTCACAAAGAGTACTCAACTTTGTTGGTCTCCTAACACCTCTGTTGTCAGAACCTTTAACTGTGATGGTTTTAAATAAATTCTCAATAATCAAAGATTGATCTGTATCAAACTCGGATAAAACCTCTTCGAGGTGATTCGACATAGCAGCATCTATTCCACCAATAAGATCATAATGTTCGATATCAATAGGTATTTCTCTATTGCCGTTTGTTTGAACTTCCCATGTATTCCAAAGTCGGTTTAATAGATGCTGCAACAATGGAAGTAAATCTGTTTTTGTGCCGATAGAATTAAGCAATATCTGTACCAGCCGTGGGGAAATTTTTGCACCGGCATATTTTACGGGTGCCTCAATAATACGTTGAAGCTCTTTTCTATTTAGCCTCGGGACTAGAAACTGCGCATTATTTATCGCTTCTGGTAGGCCATAAAATCGTTCACAATCACCTAAGAAATCTGAACGAATAGTCATCATAACATGAATATCTATACTTTTCTCAGCAGATGCTTCAAGTAATAAATTGACAAAATGTGTTGCCCTATCAATATCAGCTTCCTCTTCTTCGGCCATAAACCTAAATAATTCCTCAAATTGATCTGCCAATATCAATAGCTTGCTACCATCAGCCAAGAAAGGACGCACCGCTTGAATCAATCCCTTGGTATTTTTTTGAAGTACTTCAATTTCTGGAACCAAATCGCTTTTATCCTTAGTAAATGAGGAATCAAAGAATATACTTTCAAAAAGAGATCTCACTGGGTCAGCACCAGGCCGCATCGTACATATGTGCCATTTTACTGAATCATCCGATCTTAATTTAGGGAGGACTCCTGCTCTAACTAGAGAGGACTTACCAGAGCCGGAATTACCTACGACACAAACAAACTTTTGATTGAATAACTTATCCAAAATGGCCTGTACGTGTTCTTCACGACCAAAAAATAAATGGTACTCATCTTTTTCAAAAGGTCGTAAACCTGGAAATGGAGATTTCGAATTACTCAATGTTGCCATTTTCTTGTTTGCACTTTGCAATTAAAATATCAGACTTGTAAAAGCCTGATCCAAAAGCATTCGTATATCCAGCAAATAACACGCTACCATCACTACATTCATTCGCCGCATAGTAAGTGCCGTATTCTAGGTTATTTAACTTATGAATCCAGGAAATCCTTCCTGATTGACTAAGGCAAATACCCATAGGTTGGTAATTATTTTCAGCATTGTAGATGTAACCTGCTAAGTAAATCCTTCCGCTTTTGCCTTCATGAAGAGATTGAATTCTCACTGAATACGGTAAGTTAATATTTCGCTCAACCATTAGATTTTGCGTATTTAGATCAAAAATTCGAACTGTTAAACCATTTCGCATAGAGCTTTCTCGATCCGCAGTAGTGCGGTACTTTTTGGATGCACCAGAAAAATGTGGTCCGCTTACAGCGATTAGTTTATCTCTTGTGCCTAACCATGCATGTAAAAGACCTTGATTGGTTCGTTCGTCTTTAAAGTGGTTAAACAAATGAAACGTTTCGACCCTCGTTTTGCGTGTAAAAAGCCAATTCAAATTGTCATCTCTTTTTTGTCTTACCGTATAAATCCCTAAACCTGTGTTACTTTCATCGGAAAATGGAGGAAAAATAAAATCGCCTATAACCTTAAAGGTGCGTTCATCTCCGTCATTTTCAGCCTCTGAAAAATCATATATTGCTCCATAAACTGGACGAATAGAATCTGCAAAAAGTGAAGAACGTACAAAACAGCCCGGACCCCATGTGTAATCATCATCATATGCGTTTTCTAAATCTAACGTTCGGTTATCATATGACCCCTCATAATCAATATACAGCTTTGCCTCTTCCTTATAGAGATATTCTAAAGGGCTTTTTTCAATTAGGCCTTCATTTACTCCGCTTTCACCTGTGACATTAAAACTTCCAACTAGTTTTCCTGCCTGATCTATCTCGTAATAGCCAAACTTCCAATATCTCGAACCAATAAACCTACCGTGCACGTGGAAATTTCCATTGGTACTTTTTGAGATTAACGGTCCATGTATAAAATTGTGAATATTGAGACGCTGACTTTTAACCAAGTTGCCATTTAAATCAAAATGTTTCAAATAAATAACTTGAAAAGAATAACCACCGTAACTGGTGTCTTTAGAAGAAATCACAAAGAAACCGGTATTCGGAATCTCTCGGACAAACCAAGCTCTTTGACTACCCTCTTCAGGATAGGTTTGTAAAAAAGTTACTTGTTGCTTGGACTCATAGGTTTGCGTTCTCTTACAAGAAACAAGTGATAAAAACGCAACCCATAGAAGTATTATTTTAATAATCTTCAAATTTTTCATTGTAGTATCTCCCCATTTTTATTGATTTCTAGCCGAAACAAATCTTTCGTGCCCGAACGTAAATTCTTCAAATCACCTATAATCGAATAACCCCGGTATGATGGTCGAACCTCCAATGGGACTCCGCAATAGTCTGTAGTCATTAACTCCACTAACTCTATCTGCTTTACCGGAGAACCAAGTTGATCAATGAGCAATAATTCATTCTGCACAATATCATCCACCAAATAGGAGACTGCTAAGGTATTTGTATCATCAAAGTATACATCATTTAGGTAAGCCATGTCGTACAAAAAATCGTACTCTTTGAACCACTTTAAACTTCCTGATTGGCTCAGTGAAACACCAAATAGAGTTGATTCTCCGTCAACTACTTTTTGTCCAAAAACAAAAATATCACCTCCTGGACTAACATTGGTTTGTGTATTCCAAACTTCTTTATAGTCTCGATGAAACAGACTTTGAATATAACCCTGATATGTACGTTGAGTAATCAAATCAATATTTACATTGGTAATGGTCCCATCGTTTAAAGAAAGGGACTTTAACGACAAGTACGAAGTACCCCCTGAACCCGCCGAAACAGATTGAGTAATGATGAGCTCTTGTTCATTTAATTGGTTTATCTGTATTCCTTTCTCAACCAGAGAAAACCCATCAACCTTTTTGACCCATTTTTTTTCTCCTGTAATTCCAAAACAAGCGGAAAGAGCTTTATAGCCATTATAACTCGTTTGAGTTGTACCAACCAAAGCAATCAGAGAGTCATTTATAATTGAAATACTTTGAAATTGATCATAATAATTCCCCTGAATAGTATCCCACCAGATAATATTACCATCATTACGACAAACACCAACAAAAGCATCTTTGGTTGCAAATTCATTTGAATTGATCTGTATTTCACCGGCAATAATGATTTGATCATCTTGAACGATAATATCGTGTAATATTAAATCAGACTCTTGATTCAGGAAAAGTGAAAAATTATTAGAGCTTGAAGGTAACTGCAATCCCAAAAGTCCTTCTGAATTATCCGTTATTTTTTTTTGGCCCCAAAACCAAAATTTCGAAGAATTCTTTGCATCAAACCTAACACCATTAATTTTCCAGTTTGTTGGTTTCTCTATAACCTGAAATGGACTCTGACTATATACCTCTAATTTAGGTCGCTCTTTCTTACAGGCTAACGTACAAATGGCAACAAATAAACCTAGTATTCGAAGATCATATTTTTTGTTTATTGACATGGTGTAGAATGGGTTACTCAATTAATATTATCCTTTGTAAACTCTTCGCAGAATTATTCATATTTATTCTTACTAAGACGCTCGAT
The DNA here is from genome assembly GCA_036161795.1 of Bacteroidota bacterium. Lineage (GTDB taxonomy): Bacteria > Bacteroidota > Bacteroidia > NS11-12g > UBA955 > VMCP01. Next base: position 9,664 of record JAYYCN010000133.1, on the reverse strand, counting down.
TCCAAAGGGAAGTCATCCGTTAAAATACAATTGACCGTAGGCTCACGGAGTCTCATCAGACGTCGACCGGTTAAATCAAAGACATCTATTGAGTTGATTTTTGGAAGCCATTTGCTATCGAATTTTAAAGATTTATTTTTACTCACAGGATTTGGGAAGATTTTAAAAATATCATCATCAATAGATTCTTTTTCCATCAAACCATGGCAAGGCCATGGAACATATTTTTTTCTCAAATTTTCTACTCCCCAACAGGGATAGACATAAGCGCCTCTTGCCTTAGCGTACCAATAACGATCCGGATCAGGTTCGTCTGTGCCGTGAATTGGCTTTAACTTTCCATCTGCTATGGGAATATTTCCATTTTCATCTCCACCGAGACAATATTGTCTCGCATTATAATCATTTTTCCAAAGGAGATGACCGAGTGCATCAATTGTTCTGTAATACACATATTCATCGTATGCATCGTATTTTACATATTTCGCCCATGTATCGTTTACATATTGAGTGTTCGTCATTATCATCACTTCACTGGCGTAATAAATATATCCATCTAAGGTGTCGCTATTGATTTCCATAAAATTCTTGTTTGAATCAGGCACTCCAATATGCTGATAAAAATCAATTGCGTAACTCGGGTCGTTCCAATGAGTTATATCCCCAACTATAGAAATATATTTCATGTCATCTGGAAAAGATTCTAAAGCTTCATTAGAAAAAACAGGATTACCCATGTCCTCCCAAATATTTGGCACGGCTGGACCCGGGTGATCGGTCAGTAAAAAGCGTCCATTAGAACCCCAATTTCTATGAATAAAATACTCTGAAGCCACTTGAATTGAGCGAGAACCTGCTCCCAAAAAAGAGCCAACTATACCGACTCTGGTTGTATCAATGTATTGACTAAAACTGTCAACCAAATGCTTCAAGGTGGCCTTACAAAGTCCAAGAGGATCAGAATCATTTAATTCTCCAGGATTATTGTATTGAAGAGTAACATAACAATATCCCTGAGACCCTAATCTGTTCGCTCTTTCAAAGTTGATACTGTTGTATTTGTTTAAAGTAAGGCGCGAATCATAATCCCAAGGAATATAAAATATTATGGGCGCCTGACCACTTAATCCGTCGGGATATGTAATGGATGCCAAAGTACGTTCGTCAGTAAAAAAATTATCCCAATCTGGTTGAACTGAGAAATTAATGGTTTTAGGTGTGTAAATGCCCTGGCTGCCGTAACCCTCAGTTATTTTAGGAATAGGTCCAGAATAATCAAATTGCGAAAAGAGACTGTAGATAGATAAATAACAAAAGGAGAGACTAATTAAATTTCTGATTAACATAAATACAAATTATCTTAAAATGAAGAACACCACAATCATTGATAAGAATAATGACAATTACTTAATAAACTGCCTGAAATAACATTCATTCGTTTTATTATTTTCTAACATAATGAAATAGCTGCCTTTCGGAAGAGATTGAATGTCTATTTCTGGAGTATTTATCGACCCATTTAACAGAACTTTCCCGAATGAATTGAAAATTGTGTACGATTTAATTCTATTTTCTGTTTGACGAATAAAAATAGAATTCTTAGCGGGGTTTGGATAAATTGTGAACTCAAATTCATTATCAGCACCTAAATTCATTGGGTTTCCATTGATCCAAGTACCGTTAGCATTATTTATCTTTCCATTTTCATCAAGAAGAAGGACAATGGCTCTCATCCTGTCTGCTTTAAAATCTTCTGGAACTGTGTAGGTCTCAAAACTATGCGTATAGGTCTTGCCTTTCTCAACGGTTGATGGCAGACTCGTTGAGTCTCCATAAAAGTTTGGGAGTATTGCTCTAGCCACGTGTGGATGGACCATGTCCGATGAAGATACCCTCGGCAAATGAGCCCAATATCTGACTCCATAAGCTTCAACAGAGTCTGTTATATTTGACCCTTGATTTACACCATCAGGGAACCAGCGAGAATAGAAATTCCATTGAGAATATTCTATGTCATCTTCCTTTTGCACTTTATATTCTGTTAGTACCAACGCTAAACGAAAATTTTTCTTCAATTCGACGAAATTGATTGCTGTAGATATATTCAGGTCTCTTGTATTTACGTCGTAATCTGCGTTAACATCTATGCTTGCAAAGGCTTTATCTTCTCTACACATATCTACCGCTTCTTGAAAAGAATCAGCTTTGTAGGGCATTGGATATAAAGGCGTATTTCTGTTTAAAGTGACACTAGGGCAAATACAGGCACCTAATGAATCCATCCCTTTTGAGTAGTTATCGTGATACATACCATCATAAAGGGTATCAAAATCTACCCCAGAGCAGTTGTAGCAATTTCCATGAACCACAATTATCTCATAGTCTTCCAGTTTATTGTTTTTACCAAACTTCTCAAAAGTCTGGTAAGCCTTGGGTGCATAGCCTCCAACAACGGCAGGCGCAGTTACATAACCCTCGATTACGACTTTTTTCTTCACCTCTTGAGCCTGAGAAAAAGAAAAGTATAGAAACTGAAAAAGGAGGAGTAAGTAAATTTTTTTCATAGTCAAATATAATTTATTTATGGTATTCAGAATGTTGCAGACACCATATATTTTCATGACCTAATTTTGAACCATGAAATCCCCTTTGATATTAATCCTTTTAATAACGCTATCGGGATATCTCCATGCCCAACATATGGCAAATAACACCCAACCTATCGCTATCGTAAAACGCGTCATTGACATTGATTACCCATCGGCATCAGCAGGGCTGATGAAAGACAACGATAATTGGTGGATCTTAGGTGATGACGCTGCTTATGTATTGCAAATAAATCCATCTGTAGGAAATTCCTACTTGACCATCCCCTACAAACGGCCGTTGAGAATATCCGACAGCAACAAAGAGAACGACGCGCGAACCGTTAAACAAACAAAGTTGGATTGGGAGTGCTTTGCTTCGTTCAGCGATACCATACATGAACATATCTGGGCGTTTGGATCGGGCTCAAAAAAGAATAAACGCGACTCTGGAATTTATTGGCTCGATGGAGTTCCTTCCAAAATGTCGCTTGACAAACTATACGAATACCTTCAAATGAAGGTGCAGCTATCCGAAAGAGATTGGAACTTAGAAGGGGCTGCGTGTTCTAAAAATGCAATCTATCTTTTGAATCGTAGGCCCTCCCTTTTGATATGGATGCCTATGGATGAATGGATGCGTTTTATTCAGATTGGGGAACTACCAAAAACCGTAAATTATACCACCATAGTATTGCCTAAAATCAACAATTTCTCAGCGGGATTATCTGGTGCTACCTTTGATTCCAAGCGAAATTCTATTTTCTTTACTTCATCGGTAGAAGTAACCGACGATCCAGTGAGAGACGGTGAAATACTCGGCTCGTTTGTAGGTGAAATCAAATTGTCTGAGCCCTCACGATTTGAATGGATTTCCAGGCTTCAGGATGATTCTTCCAACTTCATGGTAACAAAGCTTGAAAGCATTTGCATCCCCCCGCAGAAAAAAAATACACCAACTACCCTATTTCGTTGTACTTCCGACAACGACGATGGCACCTCTCAATTACTCCACATTGAGGTAGAAATCCCCTAATAAATTACCTTTGAAAGCGTGAAACACATTGTATTTGTGTGCTTGGGAAACATTTGCCGTTCACCCTTAGCCGAGGCTATTTTTAAACAAAAGCTGAAGGAAAGAGGTATATCCGAGCAAACGGTCTTCATAGATTCCTGCGGTACCAATGGATTTCATAACGGAGAAAAAGCCGATCCTAGAACAAGAGCCAATGCTCAAGAACACGGCGTTGATGTGACGAGTGTCAGCCGACAATTAACGCTGGGTGATATCATGGATGCTGACTACGTCATCACGATGGCAAACGACGTATATCAACATGTGTTGAAATTCTGCCGCAACCAAGAACAAAGAGATAAAATTTACCTTTTCCGAAAATTCGACCCTTCTGAACCCAACGCAGACGTACCCGACCCTTGGTATAACGATCGATTTGAAGAGGTTTTCCAAATCGTCAATACCAATTGCGATTTATGGCTACAAGAAATCCTTTCTTTATAGATTGGCTTGATAAATAAAAACTAATTACACCACAGAATTAAATCTTAAAAAAACAGGCCTCAGTGCATACTGAGGCCTGTAAGTTAATAATCGAAATTTCGTAAGTTAGATTTTACATTCCTGCTGCTGCACTACTCATTTTTGCATTTATTTTCGACATTCTAGCCACAAAATCTGCGTCTGCCGCACAATCGTCAGGTGTATTTTGAGACATAGATTGAGCTTTTTGCATCATAGATTGATATTCCTGCATCACGCTCATATCCGTAGGATTAGCCTGGTATTTTTTCAACATTGTAATGTAATCATCAATGTAGGACTCATAATCATCTAACCAAGCATCACAATTAGACCCAGAATCGCTGCTAGCTTCTTCCTCCGGTTGGGATATGGTTACCTCTTCTGATTGAGTCGAAGACACCTCTTCAGTATCTTCTACGGATCCGTTCCCTCCTCCACAGCTAATGATGGAAATTGAGAGAATTGCTAAAACGTAAATGAATAAAATTTTTTTCATGTCCCAATAATATAATGGTATCTAATTTAGATTGTCATTAGAATGTAACATTAAGCATAAATAATTGTTAAGCGTAAATTATCAAACAATAAATCCAATCGCCCATTATTAATAAAATGCCTGATTTCAACAACCAAGTTTTTTTTCTACTGTCGTGTTTATTGTAGATTACCAAAAACCCCCATATTATCGCTAAAATTAATAACGGGTTGTACTGTAGAGAACCAAGAAAATCACCATCAACCAAGCTAAGAAAAGATCTTGTCATTCCGCATGCTGGACAAGCAATATTCAAAAACTCTCTAGCCCAACACGGTTCTAACATCAAAGATTGTCAAATGCTCCAACTTCATTAGCTGCGCTGAAAATCGAAAACATTGCAGCTCCAACAAGGAAGTAATAGATAGTATAAATTGCACCGATACACAATCCAATAATTGACATAATCCATCCTGCATTTAGGCTTTGAAATCCGTCGTACTTATCCGGAGACTCTCTGTATATAGACTTGGCTTTGTTCCCAAGAACAACCCCGATGATTCCTAATACTAATCCCACAAAAACGCAAGAAAAAACAATTGAACAGATTCCCAAGACTAGCACTGTAGTCCCGTTAGGTATTTTGATTTTAGTTTCCATATGTCAAATATGGAAAAATAAACTTAAAATTAAAAAAATGCTTCATTCTTTTCATTTTTAATTTTAGAGATTAGTTGAAAGCCTATTTATTCTCTTTTTGAAGATATTTGAACCAATAAAAAACAGTCAGCATGATATTCAGCTACGCATTGGATAGCGCTAAGAGCTAAAGTATCTTAAGCGAAGCTTTTTAACCGTTTTCAACCTATTTATAGGACTAACTAATTACCTTTGTATTCATGTCCGATAAGTATGCCCAGAGAGGGGTTTCCTCACAAAAAGAGGACGTCCATAACGCGATTAAAAATATTGACAAAGGGTTATTTCCCAAGGCATTCTGTAAGGTTATCCCTGATCAATTAACGAACAACTCAGAATTGTGTACCATCGTACATGCCGACGGCGCAGGCACCAAGAGTAGTCTTGCCTATGCTTACTGGAAAGAAACAGGAGATTTAAATGTTTGGAAGGGCATTGCACAAGATGCCATCGTCATGAACACCGATGACCTTATTTGCGCAGGTGTCACCGGACCTTTTTTACTATCCAGTACTATTGGAAGAAATAAAAATCGCATTCCTGGAGAGGTGATTACAGCCATTATAAATGGAACGGAGGAATTCTGCGAGAATATGACCAAACAAGGTATTGATATTCATACCACCGGTGGAGAAACCGCTGATGTGGGGGATTTGGTAAAGACCGTCATTGTCGACTCTACGCTAGTGGCCCATGCAAAGCGTTCGGATATTGTCGATAATGCGAACATCGGTCCCAATCAGGTCATCGTTGCTTTTGAAAGCCACGGTCAAGCGACCTATGAAAATGAATACAACGGAGGGATGGGGTCCAACGGACTCACCAGCGCAAGACACGATGTTTTCCATCAGTCATACCGTGAGAAATACCCTGAAACTTACGATAATGAACTTCCCAAAGAAGTTATATATACCGGCAATTTACATTTAACCGATGCCGTTGAAGGCAGCCCACTAAATGCAGGAAAATTGGTTCTTTCTCCCACCCGCACCTACGCCCCATTGGTAAAATCCATATTTGAAGAAATAGGTAGAAATGCTATTAAGGGAATGATTCATTGCTCCGGCGGAGGACAAACAAAAATTCTGCATTTTGCGGAGAACATACACATCATTAAGGATAATTTGATGTCATTCCCACCCTTGTTTCATCTGATCAAACAACAAAGTCAAACCGATTGGAGAGAGATGTTCCAAGTGTTCAATATGGGTCATCGTTTAGAGATTTATACGGATAAGTCATCTGCAGAACAGATGATTCAAATTGCCGCACAATTCAATATTAAGGCGCAAATCATCGGCTACACAGAGCCTTCTGAAAACAAAAAACTCACAATCTCAGGATCTTGGGGACAAGAGATATATGATTAATAGTGTTTTCTCGTTTAATAAATATAGCCAAATAGAATACACAGCAAATGAAAACCCTCATTAAACAATCGCTTTTTGTTGCTATTTCAATGCTAACAGTCCAACTTGTAGGTCAAGTATCGGGTAATGCTACCTGGAATCAAAATAACCGTTTCAAACAAAACCGCACGTACGAGGTACAAATGGTTCCTCCAGCTAATTTAAGCGCGGATTTAAGTAATAGAAGTCGAAAAGATAAACGAAGCGTTAACCGAGTGAATAATGGATTCAACACACAACAGTGGAATTTTGGAAATTCAACCTCACAACCCATTATGGGCAGCGCAAAAAATGCCCAAATTCATATTCGTGTGCTCAAAAACGCAACTCCTACCTCCTACACGGCTATTTTCCATATCAACCAAGCTGGAAAAGAAATTACTGAATTGGATAGTCAATTGATTCGTCGAGTAAGAAAGTTCATTACTTTGGGAAAAGACATTGGGTTAAAGCCATCCAATTTTTATACGGATATGATTGCTTTGGTTCCCATTTTCCGTAAAGAGAAAAAGTTCTTTTCTAGCACCTATATAGAAGTCCCTAAAGGTTTCGAGATGCAGAAGAATATTCACGTGCGTTACACCAAACCGGCACAACTGGACCGTTTGTTTACCATTGCTGCACAGTGTGAAATATATGATCTAATCAAAGTGGAATACCATTACGATGCGACGGAAGCAGCTCAAGAAGAAATTCGCGAAAAAGCGAGAACTATTCTGAAAAAGCGATTAGCTCACCTGAAAAGCATGAACGAGGACTTAGATACATGCTACCGCAGAGTGTCCGAATCATATTACCAAGCGGACCCTGTAGATCAGTATGTAAACTACAAACCTTTGGCGGTAAGTGCCATCACCGATGAAGATACCGAAAATACCAGTAGACCCAACAGAACTACCCTTTTTCACAATCGTATTGGTAGCGATAAATTTGATGCCGTGATAAATCCAAACCCATTAGAACCCAGTATTCAAATGGTGTATAGCATGATAGTTTCGTTTGACCGCGAGCACCCCGTTCAACGAAAGATTGAACAGCAAGTCCGTACCAAATTGATGATGGTGACGCCACAAGGACAAATCACCGAACGATGGTTGGATTAATAGATCTCTGTATCCGTTATCTTAAACTCTGTACGTCTGTTTACCGCAAGCTATGCGAGACATTGTCACCTTAATTCCACCCAACTTGGGCAGTGGTCGCTATGAACGGCGTGATTGTGAATACCGGAAGACTGAATATTTTCCTTCAACTCTTCGCTTACGCTGATATAGTCAATGCGCCATCCCTTATTGTTTGCCCGTGCATTGGCTCGATAGCTCCACCACGTGTAATGGTCCGGTTCGGGGTTTATATGACGGAAAGAGTCTACAAATCCACTATCGAACCATTGGGTCATCCATTCCCTTTCTTCAGGAAGAAAACCCGATGTTTTCTCGTTGCCTTTTGGGTTATGAATATCAATGGCTTGATGACAAATATTGTAATCGCCACATACCACCAAATGAGGGATCTCTTGCTTTAATTCTTGAATGTAATCAAGGAAATACTCCAGGAATTGCATTTTTACGGATTGGCGAATATCGCCCGTAGTCCCGCTAGGGAAATAGGCTGAAATCACACTTCCCCATTCGTAATCCAAACGGATCACTCTTCCTTCAGAATCGAATAGCTCATGACCTATCCCACAGTGAACGGCATCTGGTTCTTCCTTGGATAGGATACCCACTCCACTATAGCCCTTTTTTTCCGCAGAATACCAATATAAATGGTAACCCAGTTCGGAGAAAGCACCTTCGTCTATTTGTTCAGGCATGGCCTTTAATTCCTGAAAGCAAACCACATCAAAGTTTTCTTCCTTCAAATAATCTACCAATCCTTTATTAGAAGCTGCTCTTATTCCGTTTACATTGTACGATGCTATTCTCATCATCTTTATTTTTCGTAGGCTTCAATCAAAATTAAATACCCGGTTCCGTAAGATATCTCCACAAAACCATCCATTAAAACCTCGTTGGAACTACTGGTCTTGTGTGGCAAACAAAGTACATCATTTTCAAGATTCCAAACCAAGTTCTGCGTAGTGACATCCCGAGCCTCGCCACAGGGCAACAGGGATAACGGTGTTCCTTTGGGATACCATTTTTTGAACGCCTTTGGACAAATAATTGCGCGGCTGTAATCATCTATGAAGGAGATGCTCATTTGTTCTGACCATTGAGCAGCAGTAAAAATATTATTGAAATGATGATCTTGGCGTTTACCTGTGCCCCAGAGTACATGCACCGAATAAAAGTTCTTCGTGATGAGGTAATCAAACGCTTTTTGTAGGTCTGTTTTATCCTGGTTAGGAGCATGAACCTTTTCAATATCCTGACCACCAAAATCAATATTCTCTGATTCAATTGAATCAAAATCACCCAACCATACATCTACTTTTATCCCCCATTCCAAAACCTGTTTTAAGGCACCATCTAACACTACAATAAAAGGACTCCATTCTAAAAGTTCTTCCATCAAGGTCATCGAACACGGTTCACCGTTAGCAATGATCAATGCGGCTTCCTGATTATCCCGGATGATATGGTGCGAACTCACAAATACAAAAGTGCATTCTATTTCTCTTTTGTGGGAATTTTTCGACTATTCACGAAAAAAACAACGAAACCGATGTTAAGAACCGAAGTTTGTTGAACTTTATACGTTACAAACATATGCAAGCACATCTACTCTGGGCCGACGACGAAATTGATTTATTAAAACCACACATTTTATTCCTAGAAGAAAAGGGATACAAAGTCAGCACCGTTAACAATGGTAACGATGCCATTGAACTGGTTCAAACGGAGAATATTGATTTGGTGTTCCTAGACGAGAACATGCCTGGTATTTCAGGAATTGATGCACTTGCTGAAATCAAACAAATCAAGCCTAACCTTCCGGTGATCATGATCAC
>JAYYCN010000132.1:0-7611 GCA_036161795.1 Bacteroidota bacterium | reverse complement strand
GGTTCCAAATGCGGATATGACTTCAAAAACCAATGACTTTTTCGATAGTGCTGGTTCAAATATTGACATCAATACGATGGCGATAGATATAACCGCTATTGATAAAAATACCACTGCAAACGCTCTTCTAAGCGAGTGAATGGAAATCTCTCTTCGGTACACCTCTATCCTATCCTTTCCTTTGGCTAAACTAATTAAATTCATCACCATAAGCGCCAAGGTACTAGTTTTTATGCCTCCACCTGTTCCTGCGGGTGATGCTCCAACCCACATCAAAAAAAGCGTTAGCAAAATGGCTGGTGTGGTCATCGATATCAAATCAACGTTGTTGAAACCCGCTGTTCTGGGTGTTGTTGCCTCGAACAAAGCGGTAATCCATTTACCAATAAATGAATGTCCTTGAAGCGTATGATTGTATTCAAATGCGAACATCAAGAGCGTAGACAAAAAGAATACAATCAGTGTCGTCCATAGATTGATCCTAGAATTCAGATTTAAAACCCAAGGTCTTGATACCCTTTTGCTTTTCTTGAATAACAATCTCCTCATACGATATCTAAAATAAGAAACCGTATTAGCAACGATGGGAAATCCTAATCCACCAAAAACGAAGGTCAATATCACAATCACCTGCAAACCATAGGAAAAAGCAAACCCCTCACTGTAGAAGCTGGAGGATAGCGTAGAAAATCCAGCATTACAAAAGGCAGACACCGCATGAAAAGCCGAGAAAAACACCTGATCCGTCCATGTTTCAAATAGGCTGGCATCAAGAGAGATATAAATGGAAACCGCAGAAAATGCCTCTACAAACAAGGTGATACCAAAGATGTATTTTAGGGTTTGGAAAACGTCGGAAAGTCTATTTGATGAGTTGATATCACTTAATGTTAATTGATTCTCGTAAGATGCTCCACCCTTGAACAGATAAGAGAAATAGCTCGCAAACGTTAAAATACCCAATCCTCCAAGCTGAATTAAAACCAATACAATGCTTTGACCCAATTGAGTAAAATAAGTCCCAGTGTCAACCACCGCTAAACCAGTTACACAAACAGCGCTTACAGAGGTAAACAAGGCGTCCATAAAATGAATGCCTGAATGCGTTGCTCTAGGTAACATCAGGGCCAAAGCTCCTAGTGTAATGATAATTCCAAAGCTAAGTACAAATACCAATGCAGGGTGAACCTTGCGGGATCCGTAGTTTAAACGAATTCTTGAAAGATCAATTAAAAAGACCACCACCATGATGATCTTAAGAAGAAATAGATGGGCTGCCCGCCCACCAAATAAGATAATCTCTTGATTAAAAGTGGGTGTCACGGCAATCCAAAAAACCGTAACCTTCCATATTGACTCCCCCAACCATCTTTTCCAGCTAAATCCTTGTCCCCGTATACGATACAATAAAATGATACCTGGGAAAAAGTGCATGGTAAGTATGGCCGAAAATGTGGTAAACTGTTGTGATTCTGGCCATTGTGAACGGGTAGATTCGAAGCCCCAAATAGATACCCACAGGCATACCCCCAATAAACCCAGAACCAATTGGAACCAACGCGCGTAGCTATAAATGGGTTTATCTACTTTTAACTTGGTCATTACTGAATTACATGAGCAAGATAAACGATTACATAACTCAAAACACAAGCTATGCAATGAAAGTTCCAATTGGCTAACAGTGATGTCTTCGGTTCTTTTTCGGGTAAAACCAGTAACCCTAGAACCCAAAATACAAAACCTCCTGCTAGGTCTATCCAATCAAATCTACCATTTGTCCAATGCGCATATTGAAACCATACAAAACAAACGACCAAAAGGATAGGTACAAATTTCAAAGAAATCTTCAACCGATTCAGACCCAAATAATAGCGCTTTGACAGGAGGGTTATGGTTAGCACCCAAAGCGCTTCTGGAAGGGAATAAACACCAAATGACCCAAGGTGTATGTGTTGATGCATCCAGTCACGTATTACCCAATAAGGAGCCTCGCCTATGGCAGCAATAACCAAATAATTGACGACCGTTTGTTCCGTTCGGTAAAACAAATAGACAAACAAACTCAACAACAGCGAAGAAACGATAAGGGTATACTTGGTTCTCAAACCTTCAAAAAAGTTACACAATTTAAATAGGAAAATCGACCAAAAGCCTTGATTTCCATCCATCGCCATTTACTCTGATCGATATATTCTGATATATAAAAGGGCAATTGAACCCGAACTAGTCTCGAAAAGATACCCAGAAGAGCGTCTATGAATTTAAAGTTAGTGGAATCGTGATTGATGATTATGAGTGTTCCCTCAGGTTTTAGAACACGGTAGGCTTCGTTTAGAGCACCTGTTGGATCTTTTACTACTGATAAAACATGGGCTAAAATAACCATATCAAAAGATGCATCTGCGAGTGGTAGTCGAATAGATTTAGATAATAAAATATGCTTATTAGGGTATTGTGACTTTGCATATTTTACCATAAAGTCGGACGTATCAATACCCGTTAAACTTACTTTATTTTCATTGATATGCTGCCACCAAGCACCCCGACCCATTCCAAAATCTAGGACTTCTTTAGGAGATTGTTCATTTACATATTCAATTAAGCGTTGTTTTGAAGGCATTAACCATTTGTCTATCAAAACATATATTGATCCTAATCGATTATAAAACCTCATGTTTTCTTTTTAGGATATACAGTTGAACTGCTTCCACCTGATTGACTACTGAGGGATGCGAATACAGTGAATCGATGCACTGATAATTTTCATCTACATTCTTTACTAGTTGGGTAAATCGAAAAACTTGCGCACTGTCAGTCAATGATTTAGTAAGAATAAATGTCGGTGGACTATTCAAAAAATCCTCCCGGAATTTATCTCGATTAGCAACCAAATGTGGTTGATGATTATCCTCTGGATTATAAAAATACACATAGTAAGGCACTGGAAATTTCCCCCATGAGGATAACTGACCATAAACATACCAGCGGCCTCCATCTTCGTGGTCCACAAATACCGTAGAACCTGCTGTTATTTTCTGTTGGATCATATGGGCTTCGATTCCAGCATTACCTCTATTGGGTTGAGTTACTACTTCTGAATGTATTTCGGAACCGAAATTTTTGGCAACAAATAAGGATAATATCACAAAGCCAAACGCTTGATTATATGGTATTCGGATGATTGTACAGAAATCCCAAAGCGCTACACAGAAGCAAAAAATCACCGAAAACCCAAAGGGTATCGCGTAGTGAAAATAGAACCTCGGACCCAGTATAAAAAACAATAACGAAGCTACCAATGCACTCCAACCTAAGCTCACAATAGGAAGATTGCTGAAAAACTCTTGGTATTTCATTTTTCTGTATCCTCCCCAAATGACACGGATGATTAGATACAAACAGAGGGTGGTAAATATCCATTGAACGGATTCACCACCAAACCATTTAGTGGATGTCAGTTCATGTAACTTAGACAATCTCTCACTCACTTTTTGCCAGCTTTCTATTTCACCACCTGCGTAGGCATATGCGGATTTCCAATACATCCATAATGCCGAAGAATGACCTTTGAACACATAAATAGCCATAAACGAACCCCATGGAATAGCAACGCTAAAATGCCAATAAAGTATAGATTTAAAAGAAGTTTTTTGTTGTAGTAACCAATATCCCCAAAATGGTAAGATAAAGAAAAGGAATGGCTCCTTGATGAATATTGCGCAACCGAATGTGATTCCTGACGCAAAATAAAATAGGTTATTCTTTGAGTTTAGAATTAGAGCAAGCGAGGCTATGACTAAGAATATCCCCCACTCTTCTGTGTAGGCACCTACGTAAAAGACTTCCCAAGTTTTCAACCAATGGAACGATAAGACTAGGCTGGTTAAGAACCAGAGTAAACTGGAAGTCTTCCATTTAAATTTAATGAGAATAATGGATAATGAGATACACAATAACCCTAAGGTGACCCACTGAGGGTAATCTATATTTACATTAGATGATATTCCTTGGGCCAATGCATGAATAAAAAAAATACCCGGTGCCTTATTATCCCAGACATCCACATACAACAAATCGTGTTGTAATAAACGCTGGCCAATGGCCATAAAACACCCCGCATCACTAAAAGCGGAAGCCCCGAAATACTCTAATAGGTATTGAAACGCCAACAATATGAGCGCACCAAAACCAAGAAGTTTAAAGGGCAATTGTTTACTGTGTCCAAGCATTAACAATGCAAGTTTATGTTCGTATTGGTTAAAATCCTCGAGAAATTCTAATAATTACGATTTTCATCGGGAGGCACGTTTTTAACTAATATATTTGTTTTTATGGAAACACTCAGTGCTTTACCCTGGTGGATTTGGTTCATTGCTATTCTCATTTTATTAGGAATCAAAGATGTATTCTTCAACAGAAAACATACTATCAAACATAATTTCCCAGTGGTTGGACACATTCGATATTTACTCGAGAAAATCGGGCCGGAAATTCGCCAATATATAGTGGCAAACAACCGCGAGGAATTGCCCTTTAACAGAAGCGAGCGCTCATGGATTTACGCAAGTTCAAAGCGTGAAAATAATTACGAAGGTTTCGGTACAGATAAGGACATTCATTCTCCGAATTTTCACTTCATCAAACCACAGATATTCCCATTTCGTGTTCAAAAAGGGCACCCCAATGAAAGCGAACCGGATTTTTTACCTGTTGCCAAGGTCATTGGAGGCTATCACAATAGAAAAAAACCGTTCCGCCCAAAATCTGCAATCAACATTGGAGCCATGAGCTATGGATCATTGTCTGCCAAAGCAGTGGAAGCCATGAATATAGGCAGTCTAAAATCTGCTTGCATCCACAACACGGGAGAAGGTGGTTTATCCGTACACCACAGCCAAGGTGCGGATGTTATTTTTCAGATTGGCACTGGTTATTTTGGCGTTCGTGATGAAGACGGGTACTTCTCGTTTGACAAAGCCGAAAAAATTGCAGAGAATAACTCATTTGTAAAAGCCTTTGAAATCAAACTTTCACAAGGAGCAAAGCCAGGTAAAGGAGGCGTTCTACCTGCGTCAAAAATATCGGCAGAAATTGCTGAAATCCGTCATATTCCAAAAGGTCAAGCCGCGCTTTCCCCACATTATCATTCCGCATTTTCAAACGTAGACGAATTACTAGAATTTATTGAAGAACTCTCCAAACGCACAGGTTTACCCGTTGGAATTAAATCTGCCGTTGGTAAGCTCGAATACTGGCATGAGCTTGCAAAAAAAATGAAAGAGAGAAACTTAGGCCCTGACTACATTGCCATCGATGGTGGTGAAGGAGGAACAGGAGCAGCTCCCCCTAGTTTTGCGGATCATGTTTCTCTACCTTTTTTCTACGCCTTCAGTTCGGTGTACCGTGTTTTTCAAGAATACGGCATGGAAAAAAATATCGTATGGGTGGGCTCCGGTAAATTAGGCCTCCCAGCAAAAGCAATAAAAGCTATGGCTCTTGGAGTGGATATGATTTATGTGGCCAGGGAAGCCATGATGTCCATCGGTTGTATTCAAGCCCAGGTTTGTCACACAAACCGATGTCCAGCTGGCGTGGCAACGCAAAACAAGTGGCTTCAAAATGGTATTCACGTGCCAGAAAAGTCAGATAGGTTAGCGCAATACATGAAAACATTCAGAAAAGAAGTCATTGAATTAACCCATGCTGCTGGGTACGAACATCCCTGCGAATTCAATACCTGCGATATCGATATTAGTATGGGTGACTCAAATACAACCCAAACCATGGAAAACTGTTTTGGCTACAGCAAGACTCCCGTTGAGTTTAGTGGAATGCATACCCTAAAAGAATAGAATCGAGCCACGAACATTACAGGATTGGCATTTGCACTAGTTCTCGTGGTGATATGTATAGGTTGAGTGCGGTTACTTAGCACTTACTGGGAAGAAAATCACGGGGGTGATTAATCTTCTAAATAACCAAATTTGCCGTCGTTAAAGTCATTGAACGCTTGAATTAGCTCGTCACGGGTATTCATGACAAACGGTCCGTGCGCAGCAATGGGTTCCTGAATCGGCTCCCCAGATAACACCAAGACAACGGTGTCGGATTCTGCCTCAATTTCAAACTCTTCTCCGTTCCTAGAAAACAAACAAAAATGATCCTGTGGAACCTTCTCCCCATTTATCTCAATGTTACCTTCTATCACAATGGCTGCGGTTGAATAATGAGCAGGAAACATATATGATGCCTTTCCGCCTTTATTCAGTTTTGCATTTGACATATGCAAAGGCGTAAACGTGCTGGCTGGGCCTTGATGATCTTGGTAATCACCCGCAATAAGTTCAATATGCCCCGAACCATCGATTAATTCTATTTTGGTCATATCTGAATTGACAATGGCCTGATATTTAGGCTCAGACATCTTTTGTGCGGCTGGTAAGTTCACCCATAACTGCACCATTTGAAAATCGCCACCAGTCTTGCTGAACTCCTTTTCATGGTGCTCTTTGTGAAGCACTCCTGAGGCCGCAGTCATCCATTGTACATCACCTTCACCTATGATACCACCGCCCCCACTGCTATCGTGATGCGCAACTTTTCCATTGTATGCAATGGTGACCGTTTCAAACCCGCGATGCGGGTGCACCCCCACACCGCGTGGATTGTCACTTGGTTCGAAATAGTGTTTCGAATTATAATCCAACATGATAAATGGATTCATCCGGTACATATTAATCCTATCACCATGTGGGATAAAAGTATGCACTCTAAAACCATCCCCCACAAAATGCGGCGATGGAGGTGCTAATATTAATTCTATTTCCTTGGTTGACATATTTGTTCAAACAAACTTAATGTATTTTATTACCGGAACGTAGCTAAAACGATAACTTTGTTCATAATGAGGACAAAAACTATTTACCTAGCGGCAATGACCGTCGTAATTGCGTTGTTTAACGCTTGTGGCTCAGAAACTGAACCCACAGCAGAATCACACGAGCATCATCATGAAAGCAAAGACCCCTCAGAGATGCAAGCATCATCTGGACGAGTGTTTTTTGCTAACCTCAGCGATGGGGATACTGTAAGCAATCCAGTAGCCATTGCCTTTGGTATTGAAGGTATGCAGGTAAAACCAGCCGGAAATATAAAAAAAGGAACAGGGCATCATCACCTTATGATAGGCGGTGATTCAATTGCTACTGGTGAGGTTGTTCCTGCGAATGAAAAGCATATTCATTACGGCGGCGGACAAACCAGTGATACCTTAGATTTACCTTTGGGTGAAACCAAAATTGCTCTTCAGTTTGCCGATGGCGCACATGCGAGTTACGGCAGCAAGATGAGCGCGTCTATTAGAGTTTTCGTGAAATAGTTCAAATAGCTTCTGGCTACTTGAAACCAGAAACCTGAGGTTATTTTTTGTTAGGTACTTAGATCGTTAGAAAGTTAGGCCTAACTGTTAATGATTTAAAAGGGTTTAACCGCTTCGCTTGTTGATAAAGAATTATGAGGACTAGAAACTAAAAACTCGAAACCAGGAACTAGGAAATCGAAAGAATCACTGATCCCCAGCTAAGACCAAAACGGTCCCGGACTGGTGAATGA
>JAYYCN010000131.1:0-7559 GCA_036161795.1 Bacteroidota bacterium | reverse complement strand
GTACTCTTATCATTAAATATGTGGTTGAACTTTTAATTTCTTGAATAGCAACCACGCCATGATAAACGTGATTAACATAAGTAAGCCACCTGCAAAATACGGAAGCTGATAATATTGAGCGTATAAGATTCCACTGATCACTGGACCAATTGCCCTAGCGAGTGAACCCATACTCTGCAAAATACCCAACATACTTCCTTGGGCATTTGAAGGTGAGTGCAAGGAGACTAAGCTATTAATGGATGGCATCAATAAACCATTACTGAAAGCCAAAAACAAGATGGCTAAAATTTGGACAGGATAAAACCATTCTTGACTAGGTAGTGGAATTAAGGTGAGTCCCAATCCCGCAACTGGACATCCCCATAGAAGCATACGATTAAGACCAAATTTTTTCTGAAAAACCCCAATCAATCCACCTTGTACAATGGCACTAAATATTCCGATGATCCCGAATATATTTCCAATTTCGGCAGGAGTCAACGAGTAATGTTCTTTCCATAGGATGGATGCATTGATCTGCATCATGCTAAAAGCAGAGATATAAATAAAGTTGATAAGAAGAAGTTCGCCAATAATTTTGATACTCCAGGCCTTTACCATTCTTTTAAACGTATCACTTGGTTTTCTTCGAACACCTCCTTTTTGCGTATTACTTTCAGGTAGCATGAAAAATGCCAAAATAAAGTTAATGGTGCACAACGCAGAAGCAAAGAACCCCACATACATCATTCCTCCCAACTCAAATAACCAACCTCCAATGGGAGGTCCAAATACAAATCCCAATCCAAATGCAGCACCGATAATCCCCATTTTTTTAGCCCTCTCTTTGACATCAGTTATATCGGCAATGTACGCTTGTGCCGCGCTGATATTGGCACTACCAAAACCAGAAATCACTCGTGAAAGCAAGAGGATGAAAAAGTTCCCAGCGATGCCAAACACAGCATATCCAGCCGCATTTACAAGTACTGACCCTAAAATCACTGGTCTACGACCAATTCGGTCACTCAATGCTCCAAATAATGGAGCGAATAAAAATTGTATCGCAGAAAAAACAGCAGCCACTAATCCTACCGCCACATCCGGCTCCATACTAATGGAAGCATCCACCGCTAATGTCTTTGCTAAATTGGGTAGAATTGGAATAACAATACCAAAACCCAATAAGTCAATGAATATGGTCAAAAACAATATCGCTATACGCTTATCTTTCATGCCTATTCAACCAATTTCGAGGAAACCCAGCTATCGTTTAGCGAGATGTATAAGCTCTTTCTTACCTGTGTTAATGATCTAACCGTGGAATTAATGATTATTGTATCCTTATCTACTTCACCATCCTTTAAAGCTAATCGCAGCTCATCTACAGTGTAGATTTTTGCTGTGTTACAAAACGCACGCCAAATCAATAATCGATTAAACCAATTAGATGCTTGTTTTTCTAGCAATTTAAAAACTTTATCTATGGAACAGCCAGTTGGAGGGGTTACGCTCTCATCAACTGCAACAATTAGAATACAATCGTGAAGTATTTCGAAAGATGCTGCTAACTCAGTACCATGCGCTTTCCAACTAGAAACAAATTCTTGAATTTCAATTGAAAGAGAACTTTTTTCCTCATCATGCAATAATCGGTCTGACCCAAAAAACCAGACTCTCGAATTATCTGGTAATCGTTCTAAACTCATTTAAGGTTTTGGTTAACCAATTCAGCAATATCCATTACTTCCACTGAATCCTCTTTTTCAAAATGCTTGGTACCGTCTCTCATCATCGTCATACAAAAAGGACAATTTACAGCGATAATATCGGGGTTAGTATCCAATGCCTCTTCCGCTCGCTCAATATTCACTTCTTTGTTTCCTGCTTCAGCTTCTTTGAACATTTGGGCGCCACCAGCACCACAACACAACCCGTTGGTACGACATCGTTTCATTTCCTGAAGATCCGCATCCAACCGTTCTATCACCATCCTCGGGGCTTCATAAATATTATTCGCTCGGCCTAGGTAGCAGCTATCATGATAAGTTATTTTCATACCCTCAAATGCTCCTCCTTCAATAGCTAGACGACCACTTTGAAGCAATTCATTGATGAATTGGGTGTGATGGACAATGTCATAATTACCACCCAATGAAGGATACTCGTTCTTGAGTGTATTATAACAATGTGGACAGGCTGTCACCAAACGCTTAATTCCATAGCCATTTAACGTTTCTATATTTTGCATGGCTTGCATTTGGAATAAAAACTCATTTCCAGCTCGTTTAGCAGGGTCTCCGGTACATCCCTCTTCCGCACCCAATATAGCAAACTCTATTCCTGCTTTTTGAAGTATCTCCGCAAATGCCTTGCTCACCTTTTGCGCCCTTTCATCATAACTTCCTGCACAACCTACCCAAAAAACAATTTCTGGGACTTTACCTTCACTAATAAATGCTTGGATTTCTTTAACTCTATCCATTATTCTGCAATTTCGTGAATTTTTCCTGAATTCGTTAAAGAAAAAGGGCGCTATTGACGCCCTTTAAATGGTTTAATTGACAAACTAATAACCCACGCCTCCTGAACCTGTAATTTCTTGATAAGGCATTATCAATACAGGTTCATCGGCTTGTTCGCAAACCTTCTGAAATGAGGAGGTCTTGAAAATACCATCTGTATTGCTCACTGCACTAATCCAACAAGGTTTAAATGTCGCGGCTTTATCTAAGATGGTTTTGGCACAATCTTTTGCTTCGACCTCTTCGCGACTCGCTTGTATTTTACGCTCAAGCATATAATTTTCACCTTGAACGCTGTATGTATGCACATAGGTTTTATCTTCCTTATCTGAAGGATTACTTACTCCTAAAACATGCACCTTTGCGCGAGTAAAACTTGCCCATTCCGAAACGCGGTAAAACTTCTGTCTTGTTTCAGATTGCCCGTCAAGTGGCATGACAATACTTTTTGGCGTTAACCATTGTGTATTTTCATTTAGGAACAAAACTCCTCCTTGAAAACTACTCATTACCGCTGCCATTCCACCACCGAATAGTCCTGCCTTTTCGGTTTTTGCTCCTACCACAAACATGTTGCAGTCCTTTTCGACACCTTGTTTAGCCAACGTTTTCCATAACGAACCATTTACTTTATCATATTCCAAATCCTTGTAATATTTTAGTTTAAAATCTTTTTTGTAAGCATCTAAGTCTCCCTTGCATAAATCGTAAGATTCGTCCGTATGGATGTATGTCAAGCTTAGATTGGCTTTACGGCTAATTTCTACCGCCGCCTTAATTGTTTCTTCTGGGTTAACGTTTTTGTCAATTGTAAATAAAATTCTTGTAGTCTTTCTATCCATAGGCAATTTAAGTTTAGATAAAACAAATTAACTCCAATTACCCATTAAAAGCAACAAATAAATATTATATAACCCTCAGAAAGTTATGAAGATGCGAGATTTTTATTTAGCCCAAATATTATATTTCAGAATACAATAAATAGCTCTAAATCCATCTTTCCAACCGATTTTCTTGCCTTCTTCAAAGGTTCTTCCATAATAAGATATTCCTACCTCATAGACACGAACACCTTTAATTCGAGAAATTTTTGCCGTAACCTCAGGTTCAAAACCAAATCTATTCTCTTTTAATGTTAACGATTGAACTAGATGCGTACGGAACATCTTATAGCAGGTTTCCATGTCTGTCAAATTCAAATTGGTAAACATATTACTCAGGAAGGTCAAGAATTTATTTCCTATGCTGTGCCAAAAAAACAAGATTCGATGTGGGTTCCCTCCCATAAATCGACTCCCGTAAACGACATCAGCAACGTCATCCACAAATGGTTTTAACAAAATATTATATTCTTCCGGGTCGTATTCGAGATCCGCATCTTGAATAACGGTTATATCACCTGAAGCGTATTTTATACCCGTGTGTAAAGCAGCTCCTTTCCCCCTGTTCACCTCATGCTTGTACAATTGAATATCGAAGTCCTTATTATCATTTTTGTCCTCCTCTAATCTAGCGAAAGTCCCGTCCTTAGAACAATCATCCACTATAACCACCTCCTTCTCAAACCCACCAATTAGGTTGACTGTTTTCACTTTATCTAAAATGTGATGGATGGTTGGCTCTTCGTTATAGGCGGGTATAACAATGGATAATTTTGACATGCAGTGCGAATTTAAATTAAACCTTTGGTACTACCTCCATTAATCCCGGCACGAAATACCACTTCCCACTAGATTGTTCCATGCATCTGTAACGACTCCTCATTTTGTTCCCACGAACAAAAAGACGATCATCAATATAAAATTCTGCATTTAAAGGTAACATCTCCAATAGAACCGTATCATTATCTGCCTCGTCGTATTTTCTTAGAGCCCGAACCAATTCTGGACTCGTACAACTGCTGGCTTTAGGGTTATTCAAATACTTCTGCAATGCAGAATATAGTTCTACAGGAAATAAATCTGGATTCAAAATGGGAGCAGATATAGTCTGAAATTCTCTCTTCCATTCCAGACCATGAGGCTGAACTTTAAATCCATTTTTTTCAAAATTAATCAGATGCGCTGTTTCGTGCAGAAAGGTCACTAAGAATGCATATTGATTTAGGTTGTTATTGATTGAGATTCGATGTGGCTCACCTTTCTGAGGAGGTCGATAATCTCCTAATTTCGTTTTTCTTGGTTTCTTGATATGCAGTTGAATACCGTACTGCCAAAGTAAAGAATGCGCATACGATGCGACATCTTCAGGCAAATACTTTTCTAATGTAAGAAGTAAACGATCAGACACTCTTATCATCCAATAGCTCCGCAACGGTTAACCCAATAGACAACGAAGATGTGGCCGCGGGTGATGGAGCATTTAAAACATGAATAAATTGTTGGTTTTGTTGTATATAGAAATCGTCAATCAGTTGTCCATTTCTATGACACGCTTGGGCCCGTACTCCAGAGGGTGCCACCTCAAGATCTTCTCTTTTTATCTCAGGAACTAGCTTTTGAAGCGCGCGGGTAAAAGCACTCTTTGAATATGAACGATAAAATTCTCCTATTCCTGTTGACGCGTATTTAAAAGCTACTTTTTGAAATCCTCTCCAAAATATACTCTCCAATAGTTCAGACCATTTAACGGACCATTTATCGTATCCTTCACGCCTAAATGCAAACACTGCATTGGGACCTGCCTCTATTCCACCTGTTATTCTCCTGGTAAAATGCACCCCCAAGAATGGGAAATTGGCATCGGGAACGGGGTATATCAAGGACTTCACAAGGTTTGCTTTTTCAGGCTTTATGGTGTAGTATTCTCCCCTAAAGGGTATGATTTTAACATCTAGTTTCTCACCCGCCATTTCTGCAATTTTATCGCAATACAAACCTGCACAGTTAATCACTTTATCTGCTTGGTAACGACCTTTATCTGTAATCACAAAAACTTTCCCATCTTCATGATTGAAACCAGTAACTGCTTCATTCATTCGAAATTCAACACCTTTCTTTCGACTGAGAAGTTCTCCCATTTTATCGGTAACCTGACGATATCCAACTATGCCTGTATGCGGTACGAAAATTCCTTTTACTCCGCGTGTGTGAGGTTCCTTTTCCTTGATACCTCTCTCATCCAGCCAAATCAAACCTTCCAAGCCATTCTCAATGCCTCGTTGATATAGTTTTTCGAGAGCGGGTATTTGTGATGCTTCCGTTGCAACGATGACTTTACCACATAATTCGAAGGGAAGATGTTGCTTTTCACAAAATTCAATGAGAAAATCATAACCGCGCCTACAGTTTTTTGCTTTAGAGCTACCTGGCTTATAGTAGATCCCTGAGTGAATCACACCAGAGTTATGTCCAGTTTGATGAGCCGCTAATTTGCTCTCCTTTTCAATTAACGTGATTTGACTCTCAGAGAATTTCTCGGCTATTTGGTATGCTGTAGATACACCTACAATTCCTCCTCCGACAATCACGATTTTGTTCATAGACACAAAATTAACGGGTAACCATCATTAAATCAGAACCATATTGCTTTTCCTACCAAACAAGTTGTACACTGTTTAGAATGACAAAATAGCTTATGCTGCGATAATAGCGCTAAACTCTCTATCGCCTGTGAAGATTGTTTAAGTTGAAATAATGATTTCATCTTTCGAGTAATGTGATTGTTCTCAAATGGTAAGTATCTAAGAATTTCAACATGACTAGGGTGAATATTCTCATTGATACTGGATAATCTAGCTTTTGCCATCCGCAGAGGTAAAATCACATTCTGTACGAGGGTGACTAATACCCCTTTTGACAGTGCATACCTCTTAATATCTTCAATTAAGAATCTCAAATCCGCACTCCAAAACTCGTCAAAATAAAAATCGTATTCATTCAGCCAAGAAAGAACGAGATTCAACCGCACCAACGGATAAGCAGAAGGGCGCACACGACCATGTTTCCATTTAAAGTCGTGATCAAAATATAGAGGAACGTATTTTGTATTTTTCCATTCACTGAGGTAATCAAAAGAATTTCGGATACGGACCGGTGTTTGTTCATACAATCCGGACTCTATCACTAAAGCTCGTAACGCCTGATTAAAAGAATATCTTCTGAAAATGGACAGTTTCAAATCGGGAAATAATAACTCAGCATTACTCCTGTTTTGTGGATCTAAAGCGTAACACAATAAATTTTTGAATAACAATAGATCCCAATCAAACTCGAGCCTTTTAATCTCATCTAAGTATTCTTCTACTTTTTGATTGAGATACAAAGTTGAGGCCCAAGTTAATTGTTGACTGATTATTTTCTGAGAAATTACTTGTTGATTAAAAGCAATCATACATGGGAAATCAACGAATGGATTGAATTTCGTTTTTTGCAAATCATTTTCTGAAAAGTAATCAGACAATTGGAGTTCCGGTATCACATTATTTAATACTCTCACGGTTGAATTCGAATTCCACACCACATGAAGTACTACCTGATCATAACGTTTATCTATTTCATGACCGTGGCGATACCAATCTTTTGTTTCAATGTGTATCTCTACCGAACCATATAAATCAAGCCCATTTATTTGAACGTGAGCATTTGAAAAATCTGGGCCTTGACCGTTATTGATGATCCCAAAATCCTTGATAATAACCGTCTGACCATCAGTGGTGTTAAACTTATAACAGCCCAAACATTTGGACTCCCAAAATATATGAATATCCCTTTCTAGCAAATCACTTAACCCTCCTATTTAGAAGTTAGTAAGAAAATCCGTGCGTAGAAAACAACTCTAAGGGGCTGAATTAAAAATAAAATCAATATTGAGGCTACTTACAGACCTAGCAACGTTTCCTCTGGAGGCTTTCCAGTAAGCAACATCTCAGGGTTTTCAAGTAAGGTCTTAACCTTTACCAGGAAGCTTACACTTTCGCGTCCATCGATAATACGATGATCATAAGATAAGGCCACGTACATCATAGGGCGTATCACAATCTCACCATTTTCAACAAACGGTCTCTCAACGATATTATGCATACCCAAGATTCCACTTTGTGGAGGATTTAAA
>JAYYCN010000130.1:0-2537 GCA_036161795.1 Bacteroidota bacterium | reverse complement strand
TCAACAGTAGGTTTGTCCATGAACTATAATGGAACAAAGATAAATTGAGAATGCGCTCCAGCCAACCACAATAGTGCATATTGTTTTTTAGGATTACCAGCTGCTTTGACGAACTCTTTGTTTTTTTCTTTTTGAATGATATTTAATTCGTTCAAGCGTTCTAGTGTGGTGGCATTTATACTGTAAGGGAATCCGTATTCTGAACGATCAAATATGAGTTCGCCAATTTGTGCATTTTCTGTGTGTGCCACAAAAACAGGTGTTTTTGTATACTCCCCAGCAATCATCTCTTGAGAGACCTCCTTTAACTCATTAGAAATCCCCTTAAGTTGTGTTCTTAATTCCTCAAGTTTGGCCGCGATTTCTTGGTTCATTTTATCGTACAAAAACTTTTTCAGTGCTTACCCCTCGTTCACTATGAAGTTGAATGAAATACATACCTTTTGCCAAATCTTTAATGGAAATGATTTTTGTAGGAATATGGAATGATTCGGCTTTAACTATTTGGCCCTTTGAATCCACAATGTCATAGCCTCTAACCGATAAGATCGTTTTAATTGCAAAGTCTCCGTTATTTGGATTAGGGTATACTACTGCATGGTTCGTGATCTCAGGTTCTGTCGTTTCGGTTCTCACATCTTTCAATTCCATATACCAAATTCCTCTGCCGTGAGTGAAGGCAAATAGGGTGCGATCGGAGTTTCTGATTTTAACCTCATGGATGGCTACACTCGGCACAGACATTTCTTTCTCCCAGGTAATTCCACCATCCAGAGTATAATACAAACCAAAGTCAGTTGCAGCAAAAATATAGTGTTCTGGACTCCAAGGGTCTACGGCTACACTATTTACAGGAAGCCCTTTAGGTAAGTTCGCAGAAATATCTAACCATTCAGGATTATCGGTATCAAGGTTGCTTACTTTCCAAATTCTAGATGTATCGCTGTAGTTACTGAATGCGCAAAAAATCTGGAATTTATTGTTTGGGTTTACTTCAATGAAGTTCAAATAATCTGTGGTGATTTCTCTCGGGACGGTAAGATTATAACTTACCTCTGTTCCTGTAGCAGTGGCTGCATCTTCTAATTTATAAAGTTGTGCTCCATTACCTCCATAATACAAAACAGGGTTCTCATCATTACTGATACCAATGGCTTTCATTCCCCCTTTGATATTTAAATTGACTTGCTCCCAACTCTCTCCACCATCCACGGTTCGGTAAATATTTCGATTGGTGCGGTAGAATAACATGTATTGATCTTTCTCGTTCATGTTGTATGCATTGATAAATGCCACGCCATCTGAGGTGAATTCAGATGCCTTGATGGAGGTGAATTTTCTCGGGCCCGTTTTGAAATTATCTACACGACGAATACCTTCATTTTGGGTTGATAAGTATGCCACGGATCCGTCTTGCTGTCCAATGTGGGAGTATGCACCATCTCCACCAAAAATATATTGCGCGACCATAGGAGCTTTTGCATAGTGCGTGCCGTTATCCTGGGTTCCACCCAGGCAATCATAGCCTTCGAATCCAGGTCCACCAGCATAAAACTGGGTTACTTTATACCCGTTGTTTAAGTTTCCGGTTACACTGGAAGAACCCCAGCGAAGTTTGTAAACTCCACCATCGGTTCCCAACGCATATTCGTTAGGGTTTTGATTGAAACTGATAAAGCTATGGTGGTCGGCATGAGTGCCGCTAATGCGCGTCCAGTTTTTACCTCCATTGGTTGAGTAAGCGGAACGAACACCACCTGCAGCTACAAAGTCAGAATCATGATGACTCACTCCAAGCATGACGCAATACCTTTGATAACCAGCCCCAATGGTAGTCGGCGTATTTAATTTTGTCCAGTTTCTACCACCATCTGAACTTTTATAAAAAGCCGATGGGGGGTCAGAAAAGCCATATCCCTCAAAAAGAGCATATACTACGTTTGGGTATGCGGCACAATTGGCTAGTTGGATTCTTCTAAATTGCCCAGAACCTGGACGATCTGGAAAGTTCGCCGTCGACCATGTGCCGGTATTCCCATTAGAATCGGATATTAACACACCGTTTGCATGCATGGAGATTAGAACTCGATTGTTTGGTAGGCAAAGAATATTATTTACCTGTCGGTTTCCACCAGAATAAATGTTCTCCCAAGTTGCGCCTTCATCGGTGCTGCGGTACAATCCACGAGAATTAGTGCCCACAAATAGAGTATTACTATCTGTTTTGCTATGTTCAATGTCCCAAATTTCATCCATGCCATTTAAGCCCACGGTAGAGCTTAGTTGCTGGAAGCTTTCACCGCGATCGATAGACTTAAAAACTCCGTTACCACTCACATCGGCACTATTTGCACGACTTTCCCCTGTTCCGTAATAAATGATGTTTGGATTAAACGGGTTGGATGTAATGCATGATGGCATCATAGAAACTTCATGTTCATTAATGGGCTCCCAACTTTGACCCTGGTCTTTGGATTTCCACATTCCACCAGAAATACCGGCAGCAAGTAAGTGATTATCATTTTCAGGATCTACCC
>JAYYCN010000129.1:0-10347 GCA_036161795.1 Bacteroidota bacterium | reverse complement strand
CATTCGCTTTGTTTTCTCATTTAAGATGTGTGTAAAGTTTTCAATCATAACGTGTTTAATAAGCCTTTGATATTAAAACACAGATATCTTCTATTACACCCATGCGGTTGGCGATAAATGCAAAAATTAGCGTTTTAAGACCTTCTCATTTGTGATCCTCGCCAAGGTAAGCGAATAGAGCATCTTGAACTTTGAAAGCATAATAAATGAGCATTCAGTTAGATTGGAATGATTTAATGGATGAGTAGTGAGTATTAAATACTACACTCAGGTTAAATAGCACTTTGTTTGCACCCCCTGTTGTAATTTTGTATTATGAAAATTACGTTCTGGGGGGCAGCACAACAAGTAACAGGAAGCATGCATTTGGTTGAACTAGAGGGAGGTACAAAGGTGTTAGTTGATTGTGGTTTAGATTATGAAAATCGGCGCGAATTCGAAGCGAACAACGCTCACTTTCCTTTCCCAGCAACGGAGATAGATATTTTGATTTTAACTCATGCGCATATTGACCACTCTGGTAATGTACCTAATCTAATTAAGCAGGGCTTTACAGGTCAAATAGTTTGTTCAGCGCCAACCCTAGAATTGAGTGACTTTTTACTTCAAGATAGTCTGAATATTCAGTTAATGGATATTAGAAAAAAACGTAAACAGTACTATAAGAACAAGAAGAAAAAGAAGGTTAAAGGAGCGGCACCTCAAGCATTATATACCAAAAAACATATCGGTTATATGTTGGATATGGCCAACGTATTGATGCCAGGAGAAACTTTTGAATACAGTGAAGAGTTAAAAATAAGGTTAACGCCAGCTGGCCATATTTTAGGTGCTATGAGCGTCGAGTTGGAAGTAAAAGAAAATGGGGAAACGAAAAAATTGGGCTTCACCGGTGATTTAGGGAATCTCAATTCAAAGCTGGTTCCGGACCCAACTCCTATGCGAGGATTGAATGCTTTGGTTTCAGAGAGTACATACGGAGGTCGTAAACATGGCACCGATAGCAGAAAGGCAGAGGAAGTTTTATTGGAACAAGTTGTAGATACCTGTGTCGAGCGGGAGGGTAAATTGGTAATACCTGCATTTAGCGTGGGCAGAACACAAGCTATTTTGTTTACTCTTCATCAGTTATTTATAGATGGTAAATTACCCAACATCAAAATTTTCACGGATAGTCCACTTGCCATCAGATCGACAAAGGTGTATCAGTATCATATTGATTATCTCAATGATGAAGCTAAGGAGTTTCATAAGAAACACGGTAGCTTATTTAATTTTCCCAATTTACACGTGGTACAAGACGAGAGAGAAAGTGAATATCTAAGCGTGTTACCAGAACCATGTGTCATTGTTTCTGCTGCAGGAATGGTTGAGGGAGGAAGAATTCAGATGCACGTCAGAAATAACATTGGTCATCCTAATAATAGCATATTGATTGCTGGATTTTGCGCAGAAGGTACGCTAGGAGACCGCCTACTTAAAGGGCAGGATTTTGTTGAAATAGATCGTCGTGAGCGCCCAGTTAAAGCCAGAGTTAGTCGTACGGATGTATTTAGTGCTCATCCAGACCATCAGCAATTATTGGATTATTTCAAAGCCTCCAATGAATCAGGTAGTTTGAAGAAGTTGTTCTTAGTTCATGGTGAAGCCGGTCAAATGCAACGCCTAGCTGATGATGTGGGTGGTATCGATGAGGTTCAAACTCCATTAAAAGGACAGTCGTTTATTGTCTAGTACATTTATCATAGCGATAGGTTTATTATCCTTAATACTATGGGGATATGCTTTGGTAACCGCATTAAAACGTTGGATATTTAAAGCATTGAACCTAAGACGAAAAGGAGTAATTCCTACACTGGTAGTGGGCAATCTCTGTGCCGGTGGAACAGGGAAAACACCGATGATTTTGTGGTTATTAAGTCAGTATGCCGATCTAAAATTAGGGGTTCTTTCTCGTGGTTACGGTAGAAAAAACAGAGGGTTTCAATGGGTTAGTGATGAAGGATCTAGTGATGAATTTGGAGATGAACCCTTAGAAATCAAATCGAATTATACAGACGTGCCTGTTGCAGTATCTGAAGATAGACTCGAAGGGTTGGATCAAATGCATTTGAAATTTTCTGATCTTCAGGGTGTGGTATTAGATGACGGGTTGCAACATCTAAAGTTAGACCCTCATAAAAGTGTTATTCTCAGTAGGTATGACAAGCCTTATTATGATATGCGGTTGAGTTTACCATTAGGTAGACTAAGGGAATTTCCATTCACTGCTAAGTATGCTGACGCGGTGATCTTTACAAAATGTCCGTTGGATTTAACCGAAGCTGCCGCCGAAGCGATCATAAAAAAAACAGCCTTACCAAAGGATAAGGTGTTTTTCGCCCATTACCGACAAACGGAACCATTGAGGGTTTTAGGCGAAGCAAGCAGCTCGAAAAGGGCGTTATTTATTTCGGGTGTAGCAGAAAAGCTTGAATTCATACAAGCAGGTTGGGAAATCGTAAAAACCATTAATTACCCTGACCATCAGTCTTTTACATTAGACACAGCCCAACAATGGTTGAAAACCTTGAAAAAGCATGAACTAAATTTGCTGCTCCTAACGCGTAAGGATTGGCAACGAATTCGAAATACGCATATTATCAAGATATTATCCGAAAGTTTAACCTCAGTTTACGAAACCCACACGGAGGTGGAAGTATTATGGAATCAAAAAGAAGAATTACTGCAATTGTTAAAACCATGTTAAGGGCCGCCTTTATATTAGCAATTGTAACCTTTCAATACGGTTGTAAGCCATCAGAAAACATTCAATTTGAACAATTTGAAAGTGTGGATGCATCTGGTTGGAATTGGGTAGATACCAAGAAATTTACATTTACCATTGAAGAAGACCAGCATTATTACAATCTTATTTGTGGCTTGAGAATTACATCTGAGTATGCTTATAGTAACATTTGGATGTTATATACGCTTAAAGGCGATAATGGTTACGAGAGAAAAGACCAGTTTCAACTGGTGTTATCTGATGATATAGGAAGATGGAAAGGAAGAGGGGTGTCTAATTTGATATCCTATCAAGAACCTTTTCTGACTCATTTAAAATTAAAAAAGGGCACGTACACCTTTGAGATAACTCAAAACATGCGTGACGAGGAGCTTGAATCGGTGAATAACATTGGTTTACAGATTGTTAAAGGTCAATTGATTCTTTAATTCTGATACAAACGAGGGGATAGATATGGTAGTGAAGGGATATGCGTCCGCATTGAATGGGGTCAATGCGCAGACAATTACGGTGGAAGCAAATGCCACCACAACCCCAGATTTTGCAACATTCATAATAGGGTTACCGGATATCGCAGTGAAAGAAAGTCTCTTTCGTTGTGATGCAGCGATTAGGAATTCAGGCTATGATGCGATTAGGCAGAAGATAGTTATCAATTTAGCACCAGCTGACATTCGGAAAGAAGGTAGCGCTTATGATTTGCCTGTAGCCTTGGCTATGTTGGCCGCTTCTTTTCAGATTGCCGCAGAAAACTTGGGCGATTATATGGTAATGGGTGAATTGAGTCTTGATGGTTCGTTATTGCCAATTAAAGGAGTTCTTCCTATTGCTATCCAGGCAATGAAAGAAGGGTTTAAAGGTCTAATCGTACCCATTCAAAATGCAAAAGAGGCCGCGATTGTTAAAGACATTGATGTCGTTGGGGTTCGCAACCTTAGGCAAGCGGGTGATTTTATTCAAGGAAAGATAAAAATTGAACCTACCAAGGTTAATCCGCGAAGTGATTTTGAGATGTCGCTAAACGCTTATGATGTTGATTTTGCTGATGTTCAGGGCCAAGAAAATATTAAGCGGGCCATGGAAATTGCGGCAGCCGGCGGACATAATGTATTATTGTATGGCCCGCCAGGTGCAGGTAAAACAATGCTTGCCAAACGTTTGCCGAGTATAATGCCTCCTCCTGGGCTGTACGAAGCATTGGAAACCACAAAAATTCACTCGGTAGCGGGGAAAATGGGAAAAGATTCTACCTTGATGGGTGTTCGACCTTTTAGGTCTCCGCATCATACGATTTCCGACGTAGCCTTAGTCGGTGGAGGGGCAAATCCACAACCTGGAGAAATTTCACTCGCGCATAATGGAGTATTGTTTTTAGACGAAATGCCGGAGTTTAAACGATCTGTATTGGAAGTGTTAAGGCAACCGCTTGAGGAAAGAAAGGTAACCGTATCTAGAGCGAAATGGAGTGTTGAATATCCTGCGTCTTTTATGCTCATTGCTAGTATGAATCCTTGTCCTTGTGGATATTTAAACCATCCCGAGAAACAATGTACATGCAACCCAGGAAGTATATCCCGTTATCGAAATAAGATTTCAGGACCTCTATTGGATCGCATTGATATTCATTTGGAAGTAATGCCTGTTTCCCATGATGAACTAACCGATCGAAGTCAGCAGAATGAAACATCCCAAGAGATTAGAGAGCGTGTGATAAAAGCTAGAAATATTCAATCAGAACGCTACAAAGAGAAAGAAGGATTGTATCATAACGCTATGTTGCCGAGTAATTTGATTCAAGAGTATTGTTCTATACCCCAAGCGGCTCAATTGTTATTGAGGAGCGCGATGCAAAAGCTAAATCTTAGCGCTAGAGCTCATGATAAAATCTTAAAACTCAGTCGGACTATAGCAGATTTGGCAGGTTCAGAAAATATCATGGTAGAACATATCGCCGAGGCTATACATTTCAGAAGTTTGGATAGAGAGGGAGGGATTTAGTTTAACTTTCTACTAGCCCCTAGCCGTTTTTTGTTTGGGAGTTAGAAG
Source organism: Bacteroidota bacterium (assembly GCA_036161795.1). Lineage (GTDB taxonomy): Bacteria > Bacteroidota > Bacteroidia > NS11-12g > UBA955 > VMCP01. The sequence continues at coordinate 5,513 of JAYYCN010000129.1, read as the reverse complement.
GTTAGGTCAAGGGACATATCCTAAAAATGGTATATAATAACTGGTACTTAGAACTTGCGACTTAAGACCAGTAACCAGAAGCCAGAAACTTGGAACCAATATTTACTCTCCCGTGAAGTTTGGTCTACGCTTTTGGTTGAAAGCAGTAACTCCTTCTTTGTAGTCTTTGGATTTTCCGGCGATTTCTTGACAAAAGGCCTCATACTGAAGCATTGTATCCAAATCGGAGTGCTGGGCTTTATTCAGCATTTTCTTTATCATCCCGATTGACTTTGTAGGTGCTGTTGAATAGTACTCGGCTATTTCGGTGATGGTGGAATCACAGTTATCATCGGTACAAATACGATTAATTAGACCCCACTCCAAGGCTTGCTGAGCCTTTATTTTTGGTGCCATGGTTGCCATCTCGAAAGCGCGTGCAGGACTTATAGCTTTCGGTAGGAAGTATGAGCTTCCACTATCTGGAACAAGTCCGACATTAACAAAAACCTCAATTAAGGAGGCTTGTTCATGAGCCACAATAAAATCACAAGCGAGAGCCAACGAAGCACCTGCCCCAGCTGCTACTCCGTTTAGTTTACAGATAATGGGCTTTGGAAGTTCACGCATGGCTTTGATGATAGGGTTGTAACGCTTGTACAAACTATCCGATAATGAGCGATTTTTAGAATTAGCTATGGCCTTTAGATCTTGACCGCTACAAAACGCTTTACCTGCACCTGTTAGCACGACAACACGTATTTTTTCGTCTCTTTTGATATCTTTTAACACCGACTGTAATTCATAACTCTGTTCATCATTGAATGCATTGAACACATCTGGTCTATTCAAGGTTACAACGGCATTTGAGCCAATCTTTTCGTACAAAACACACGTCAGTTCCATGTTTTCAAAGGTAACAAAAATGAAAAGCTACTGGAACATCTTCCAACCCCATTCGTGATATGCGTATAAATTGATGAAGACGATAGATATCCCCATTAAAAAGCCACTGAGCAATTCATCTAATTTATGCGATTTTAATTTGTATCGAGAAATGCCAACTAAGGCCAATATTCCGACAGATCCAATCCATAATATGGGGTTATTGATCCAGCTTTCCGGAATAACTGCATCTTGAGCAAAGAACAAACTACTAACCAAAAAATGAGTAACAAATCCGGTGAATGATAGGATATGAATACTGATTTTGTATTCCTTTCTATTAAACAGCCATTGGGTAAGAAGTGAAACTAAAATCAATTGACTAAACACCATCAATCCGTGGTTTCGTTCTAAAACTTTAACATTAGTGACTTCCAGAGATTCTGAATAAATAAATTGTTGAGCTATTACTTGCTGAAATACGAAAGCACATACCAAAGAGAACAATACCACCCAACTTCTGTGTTTCACATTGGGTAGTTCAATGGAGTCAAACTTTTTAAGTTTCACCATGATCGATACAAACAATAAGGGAATCAATGAATGTAGCAATGTACTTAAAATCATATTCTGAGTAAAGTGCTCTGTATTATATGAATAGAGTCCAATTCCAATCGAACCCCAAAGTGCGGGATACGTCAAATATGATATTACCTTATAAAGATATTTCACTTAAAAAGAAGCATTTAAACCAAGCATCCAACGGAAACTAAATGGATTCTCTGTAGATGTTTGGGTTCGATTTAAAAACAAAGGTAAATCCAATCGTATACTGATGGGTCTGGTTTGCTGAGCGAAATTATTTGTGATTAATCTGGATAACTGATAAAATTTAAATTCAAAGCCTAAACCAGCATCAACTAAAAGTGGGCTAATATGTTGCTCTTTTAGTGGAATAGCCATGATCCCGGCATCCGTGAAAACGTAGGGATTTAACTTGATAAACCGATTCCTCAAGAAGCCTGTAAATAGGTTGCCATATTCCCAATTCAGATTTAAAGAAGCGCCGCTAGCTCCTCTAAAAAATGCAAGTGAGGTGTCGTTTGATTGGAATCCTAAGACTCTTCCATTATATCCTCTCAGGTTAAGTCCGCCCGCATAATGCAAATATTGAGGGGCGATTTCTCGCTGTGGTGGATAGCTTTCCATGATATACACTGGGTTATAAGCAATGCCGTTAAAATCACGCATGAGGCGATTTTCGAACGTTTGTTCCGGATTGGCTGCTGCAGCGTACAATGCCGACTCGGATGAGGGATTATTTCCGCCACCTAACTGACTAAATATTCGGCTCTTGATTAGTGTTTTTCCTACAGGCTGCTGATGCTTCCATTCGATATTCACAAAGCCAAACTGTGTTTCACTCCACGGTGAAGACATGCGTGTGTTCAGTCGAATATTACCTGTTCTGCCAAAGGCTTGGTATTGCATATTCCAAAATAGGTTCATGCTGATGTTGTTTCGGTTGTTCCATTGGTTAATTCCGTTTACGTAACCCTGGTAGGCATATTCATGAAAGTGTGCAGGATTCCAAGCCCAGCTGTTTCCCTTGATTATTTCACGGGATTTATTCGCTTGCAATCCTTGAAGGTGTAATCCATACATCCCAAATTCATGATTTTGTATATTCATTCTCCAGCCCATTTTGGCAAATAATCGCTGATTGTAGGCGATGGCTTTAGCAAAATAAGTTCCACCGGTTCTTAGCTTAGTACGCCAATCAAACCATCCACTAAATGGTTGTGATTGGTATTGTATGACTTGATTTTGCGGAGGATTTTTGAATGGAGCAGCAAGGAGCATAAGCTCAAATTGATTCTTGCGTTCGGCGTACTGTCCCCTTATTATTCCGCCAACTAACCAACCATTGTATTGATTGTATCGAACAGCGGGTCTCCATAACCCTTGGTATGAACCCAGATAGCTAGGATTATTTCCATTACCTAAATCAAAACGCCATTGCGTTCTACCTTTCCACACGTTGTCAGGTCGATATAAGTCGGCCATTTCGCCACTGGGATCAATCCATATTTGCTTTATTTTTTCGGTTGGATCAACCTCTATTTCTAAATCGTATTCTCTGTTTAGTTTACCCCAACTATGCCAAACCGTGGTGTTGGATCTTTCGGGATGATTAAAATATGAATTCGGGATATTTATTTGTGTGATTTTCCATGGTTTTTGTCCTGTAGATTTATCCATATTCTTTACCATGAGATCAAGGTGAACCGGCATCACAAGGTTTCCTTTTCGTTTAATGGTGATTCTGTAGGCAGTATCGCTAATTCGTTTCACTTTTTTTATTCCATAATCAATGAACTCTTTGCTTTCAAACCACTGGTCAAAAAACTTATTTAAGTCGGTTTGAGAAGACTGAATGATGCTGTTTCGGAAGTCCTCCACGTAGGGATGTGCAATTTTCCACCTGCTCACATATTCTTGCATGGCCTTGAAAAAGAGGGAATCACCTAAATAATATTTCAAGTTGTGTAACATGGTGGCGGATTTATAATAAGCCTGGCCGTATCCACCGCCATGTCTTATAGCATCTCCAAACTCATTACTATGGGTGTTCAAGGGGACATCTTCAGCATCCATGGCTGCATAAATATACCCTGCGTATACCCGTCTGTATTCGGGATAAGGTTCAATTTTTAGATGACGTAAAGCAAAGCCCGTTAAATATTGAGTAAATCCTTCATCAAGGGCCGCGCGGTACGTTTCATTGCTTCCAATCATTCCCATAAACCAATTGTGACCTACTTCGTGTGCAATCAAACTTCGATGACTCGGATAGTAGCCACCACACAAAGTAAGCATGGGATACTCCATACCGTCTGCAGCATCAGCAACCACAATTTTGGGGTATTCGTACATTCCAAAAGCTTTGCTGTAAAGGGCAATTACACTGGCTGTAAATCTTGCCGTTTCCTGCCATTTTGATGCGTGGCTTTCCATGGCGAGTGCCACGCACTTGATTCCGCTCCAGGTGTATTCACTCATTCTGTAAGTTGGGTCAGCTGTCCATGCGAAATCGTGCACATTATTGGCATGAAAATGCCATGTTTTTGTTTCTCTAGAAGGTTTAATGATTACACTAGGTTCAGATCCAACGGGTTTGTTTTTAAATCGTATAATATCAATCTTACTACGCAGTTCAGCAGGTAAGGCTTCTTCTTTGTTTTGCAGGGTTCCCGTCGCCTCAACAATATAATGCTTTGGCAAGGTGAGGGTGACATCGTAACAACCAAAATCACCGTAAAACTCTTTTTCTAGGTGCTGCGCTGTTTCCCAGGTGAACTTTCTATCGTAAGCGCAGATGCGAGGGTACCAATGAACACCGTTGAAGTGCTTTACTCCGTGATGATCAAATACTTTCATTCTTCTCCGGATTGAACCTCGATCAAAAAACGTAATAAATTCCATTTCGAATATGGCAGAATCGCCAGGTTCAATGGGCTCAGGTAGTTTAACACTCATGATGGTGTAATCGATAAAATGTTGTGTTTTTTTACCGTTGAAAACAACATTTTTTACAACGGTACCTAATCCGTTTGATTCATGTTTACCAAAAATGGTTGGCACTTTATTCAGTTGATATAGTTTGTCGGTTAGGCCATTTTTGAGGGTGGAATTCTGATACAGATGAAAGTACGCTTCGGTCAATGATTTTGGCGAATTATTGTAGTAGACCAATCTCATCTTACCATGAACAGATTCACTAGAGTCGTTGAGTTCGGCTCTAATTTGATAATACACATCCTGTTGCCAATACCCTTCATATGGTTTATGGGTTTTCCAATACAGGGAATTTTGACTGGAACGATAATTATTTTGGAATTGGTATTGGGATTTTACTCCTGTCGTGGACAGCAGAATGACTGCCATCAACAAATTTCGCAACATGTCTGCAAGATAGAAAATTTGTGGATGACGGAGGGAATACGGACTTTTGTAATATGTCCACTGAGTGGGAATTCATACAGAACGAAAAAAGTGATTCCAATCTTTATTTCACGGTTAAACATGATGACCTTCACCATATTATGGGTTTTGGTTCTCCTTCTGTAGTGAATGAACACATCATCAACCACAAAAAAGTCATAGATAAAAAGAGTCGTCATGTTTTATGGGATCGCCCATTTCATGTCATTCCAGAGCCGTTTTTAGGTTCCGGTCCACAGGGTATAACCGTGGATACTAAGGTGTTGCTTGATGATGGTATTTACTTGGTTTACAAGGGAAAGAACAGGCAACATTTGTTTCAGAGTATTTATCTCAAGGGAAAAGAAATAGCCCAACGAAACCCTCGTTTGGTTCTATATTGGTGGCATGGTCTGGTGCTTTGCGTGGCCGTTTTTAAGCAGGGTCAATTACAAATGGCAAATTTGTATTCGGTTACCGGCGTACAAGAAGTTCTTTATTTTATTTTGGCTTCTGCTCAAGAATGTGCGTTTCACGAGACTACCTTTAAGATTTACGGAGATGCACAAGAGGAAAATCAGCAAGCCTTGGAACTCGAGCTTGAAAAACTACAACTTACTGCTCAATCTTTAAATCGCAATGCGTTGTATTCCGGCTATCCTCAA
>JAYYCN010000128.1:0-4739 GCA_036161795.1 Bacteroidota bacterium | reverse complement strand
GTGCCATTGCCCATCTGCGGGTACTTCGCCAAAACGATAATAGTTTATTCTACCATGTGATCCGGTCAGCCCATTGATATCCAATTCGTGGAGTGGCTTTTCTATTCCAATACCAACTTTGCCATCCTTACCTAGGCTTAGAATGGATGAATCGTTTTGTGAGAATTTAACTCTAAGATATTCATCATCTTTATCGTCTTTTTCTAGATTAATTCTCCAAAATGCATTTTCATCATCTTCGTCTGTACGAAAGGTAAATAGGGCATTATTTGATTTGGGGTTAATAACTACACCATCTTCCTCACTCGCGTCAATGCTATCATCTAGTAAATTCAAAGTAGAATCAATTAGATCTTGAAAATCTTCTTCTTTAGGGATTCTTCCCTTGATAAAGTAATTTTTTAATTCGGAACGCCTTCTAGAACTCATGGTTTCGTGAAAATAGGTAGAATATCAATAACTTGACTAAAGATTGTAGTTAAAAATTAAGATTGTGTACTATTGCCTACAATTTTATACTTGAAATTTTTCTAGATGTGATTTTTGGCTTCTCTTCTATTCTTAAACTCATACCAATTTTATTTCTTCCAATACCATTGAGCTTGAGTGAATGATTTAGACGATCTACTAGAAAATCTGTTTCTAGGGTCATATTTGAAACGCCAATGCCATCTGATTCTGGTTTTCCAGCAACCCTAATATCAAGCAGGTGTTGTAAACTTGGAATTAGAATATGGTTGATTTGGCTAGGTTCAATGACATAATTGAGGCTGTTAAAGTCTTTAGGAAGTTTTAAAAAGTCTTCAAAGCGCGTATAACACGCAAAGTTAGTGACGCTTTTAACAAATGATAAATTCTTGATGAGTACAAGAATTTTGGAACTATAAATGGCTTGACCAAAACTGAATCCAGTATTGATTATTCCGGTCACATCTAAGGTACCATGGAGTATGTTTTGAGTAATGATTCGGTGAGCTTCATTGGGATCCATCCCCGCCTGAATAACAATATTACCTTTCACTACAATCTCCTCATATTGAGGATTTTCGATGAAATAACGCGTACCCATGGGAGAACTGCGTTGAACAAATTGCTTGATTGTTTGAATTTCCCTTGAATTAAGTTTGGGCCATTCTCCTTTAATTAGTTGTTCTGAATCTGTTTTAGGTATTACAACTACACGAACATTCCCTGGAGCAATTTCCTCTTTTCCATCGTTGTGTGCTAAGATTAAAACCTCCTGGATTTTTGGAAATTTAGCCAATAAGAATTGTCGCAGATCTTTATAGGTACTGATTCTATTTTGAAGGCGGTATTGGAACGTCAAATAGTCCGTTGGGTTGTTGAATAAACTAGGAGGAACAATTCGTTTACTTCTAATTGGCGAGAAATCGGATATACCGTCGTTTAGATTTTCTGGTATGGTTATGCTTTCAATCTGAAAATTAGAGGATAAATTACGTGTATCGCCAACTTCTAATCGAATTATTTGGGTTAAAAGGTCTTTTCTCTGTGATAAAACATCATCTATATCAGAACCGATTTTTATCCATATCAATTCACCCTCTGGGATCTTGGGTAAATCTTGTAAAATAATGATACCGGAAGATTCAAAATTATAGGTCTCATCTCTAACGATTTGTTCCTCCGAAATAGTTGACCAGTGATTATCGATGAGAATTCCCCATGTTTTTGATTCTTCAATTCGTTGTCCACTTAGCTGTTCGGGGATCTCAAAATAGAGTGATAAGATATTGTTCGGTAATTTGTCTAACTGAATGTAAATCGAGCTTCGTTGTATACCTTTTGGCATTAATGATTGACTTGCAATTGGTTCCGACTGAAGTATGTGTTGGTCAATCCCAAAAGAGTTTAAAACTTTGGGTATATCTTTTTTTATTATGACTTCTTTTAGGTCTGCTTCCACGCTGATGTTTCCTAGATTGGGGGTGTAAGGTTCCGATAAAAAAGCATTTTTTTTGGGGTCAGCCATCCGCTTTTGTAAAAATTCGTTATAACGGTTATGGCCAAAAGCTCCCAGTGGGTTTACCAATTCCAAACACATGTATCCGTATTTAGATTTCTGTGGTTCTTTTAACGTTTCAAATGGTTTTTGTTTTCTATTTAATTCGAGTTTATCAATATCTAATTCGTTGATTCGTCGGATATTACTCAAGGTTTGATTTTCGTTGGACTCATCGGTATTCTGTTCCGAATTACTAAACAGCGGTATGATTTGTTTATCTTCCTCTGGAAACCAAGTTCCTGCATTTAATGCCGAGATAGTGACCAGAAAATCTTGGTTATCATCAATCATATCGTATCGAGCATAATGTTCTTTGAAACCACCTTTTTGTTCGGGAAGCCCAAACCATTGCCAGTTAATTTTTAAATTATCCAGTGCATTACAGAAAATTAAAGGATGACCGAGGTAAAGCTTCGAGCCAATTTCTGGTTTGGTACCAAACATATTAAATGGCGTGCCAGGGTCTACTTTGCCGAAGTCATTATAGACTTCGAGATCTTGTAATTCCAAAACCCTGCTCTTAACGACAATTTGATTAAGGGTGGTTTCACTAAAAAACCGGTAAAGGAATGCAAATTCTTCTCTCAGAAAAAACGATACAGCCACCTCCCCCTTGTGATTTGCCAAAGGTTGAGGGTTATCACCGTCCAATATGGTTTGCCAGATTAACTCAAGGGTATTTTTTTCATTATCTCTTTGAACGGTTAGTTCTATTTGCTCATCTCCAAAAGTAAAGGGCTCTTCCACCCCTTGATATTGAATTTCAAAAGCAGATGTAATCCAATATTGTAATACCTTTTCAATGGCGTCATCTTTAAAACTTTGCCGAACTTCAGGCTGGGTTTTTAATGTTATATCCAGAAAATCAAAGGCCTGTTTTTGATTTAGATGAAACTCAATTTCCCATTTCACCACATTCCCCCAAATATTTAGGAGGGTGCTTTTTAATTCAAATGAGAAAGGCGATCGTATGAACGAGGAAGAACCCTGTATTAAATTATCTAAACGAAATTTACTCGGGTATTTATGTGATAGTTTGATATCGTTGGTTTGAATTAATGTATCGCTTAATTTTTCTGAACATTCAACATCTGCAACTCTCAGAATCATCTGATCATTAAGGGGGTAGTTTTCAGGGGAATGTAGTGAAATTTTTTCACCACTTTGGTCCTCAGAAATAAACGTTTCTCCACTTGGTAAGGTTTCTATCTCTGAACTTGGATTCCAATTATACCGTGCATAAATTGTTTCGGGGACTGTTTCTAATTTTGTCAATCCTGCTCGGTTTTCAAGAAAATATCGAGCAAGATTTTCACGAACCTTTAAGGATTGATCATTGCTAAATTCCTCTAGTAACTCTCCTAAAATTAGTGGGATTGTGGTCAGGGGATCTACTTGTTTTTTTTCAATGATTTCATTTAGCCTGGTTTGGCATTCCACTTTTAGCGACTCCCATAATAACTCAAGCTCATCAATTCCTTTTTGTGCCTGTTCTATGATTTTAAACCAATGGTTGTTTTTCTTATCGTCACTTAGTTTAATAAAACCCCGACTCAGAGCTGTGAGCTGCAATGATAACTTTTTTGCCTGACTCGTGAGATCATGGGAAATCCAGTAATTTAGTGTGTTTTCATACTCTTTGACGATTTCTTGATAGGTTGGGCACAGGTCTCGAATTTCAGTTTGTTCAGCGATTGCTGCATTCTTTAGTAATTCAAGATATTTTAATTGGTATGAAAACTCTTTATAGTTATTGGTCCTGTGTTTACGCAATATACCTGCACCTCTTTGCCATCTAGCTCCGATTTCCGTTAAGGTATTCCGGATATCAGCCATACTCTTATTTATGCTGGTACCGCATAAACTTGCTAGAACTAGCGGTAGACTGTTGCCATAAAACCGTTGAAGTGAGCCATCAGTCCGAGATTTGGAATCATAAAACTGAATTTGACGCGAAATATGAAGTAAGGCTTCATAGGTATCCTCCTTTTTATTCGAGGGTATAACTGATGGTAGCTTTTTTAATAGAATGGATTCTTTATTTCCATCACTTGGCACATCGTAGCGTGTATCGTTTCGATTCCATGACATGTTTATTTAAAACTGGTTGGCCTCTTGAATGTAAAAAGGATATACGTAATTACCCCTTGTATTGGTTGAACGAATCGTAAATTCAATTTGAATGTTTACCAAGCCTATGCTGGATTTCACTTCGAAATCAACACTATCAACTATGATCATGGATTGATATTTCATTAGTCCGTCACTGATACGCTCCTCCATTTCTTTTAATGTCCCCTCATCTGTATTTTCAAAAAGTAAATCAGAAAGATCAATACCAAAGTCGCTATGATATAATCGTTCGCCTGGTTTTGTGGATAGGATGGCACGGATACTTTGTTTGATATTATCGACACCTTCAATCATGGATGTTTTCCCTGTTGATGGGGAAATTCTAAATGGATGTCTAATTCCAATTCCTAGGAATGTTTCTTTTGCTTTTTCCATTTATCCTCCGATTTGAACTGTGGGACAAGCGCTTAATAATTTACCATTATGGGCCGTTTTGTCTCCCGCACGGGCAGCTGGTTTATTGCCAATCATGACGGTTGATGATCCCTTAACGATGCTATCTGGAGGGCCTACACAAAGGCACATATCACCCACGACAGCTGCGGGCATATTTCCAATTAAAACCGTTGGAACACCAGGT
>JAYYCN010000127.1:0-4386 GCA_036161795.1 Bacteroidota bacterium | reverse complement strand
ATTTTACCTTTTGGAATATCATTGAATACCGTGTGGTCAGGAATATTGACTTGAACAAGGATATCGGCTTCATAGACCTTTTTCCTATCAACGGTTTCAGCTCCTGCATCTTGGTAATCTGCATCTAGGCAACTTGCACCTAATCCAGCACCTGATTCTACGAGAATTTTAAATCCCATTTTGAGCAAATTCTTTGCTACAATGGGGGTTACGGAAACGCGCGTTTCGCCTTGGCGCGTTTCTTTAAGGAATCCTATTTTCACAGTAAATATTTGATTTTTTGGCGGTTTTACAAAGGTAAACTTTAAAAGTGATTTTCAAAGCAACTAAAGTCACATCTTGGTAAACCGAATGTACTCTCCATACCTGGTAAGGAAGTAATGACCGGAGGGCAAATCTGACACATCATACTTTACTGCGCACGAATAGTCATCCTTCGTTTGAGGTATGAGAAATGCCTTACCCATTTGATTAAACACGGTCAAATTCCGGGGCCACTGAATAGGCGCCAAGGTGGGGCAATCAAAACCCACGGTGATATGTTGATTTGCTGGAACTGGGAAAACGGATAAACACGTGTTGGTTGGGTAATCCTGGTTTCCTGCTCCCCACTCAATTGAAATCAAATCAATATAGGTTGTATCGCCTCCGGCAGGGCCAGCCCCAGCATTGAGGGTGACTGAGTATAACCCCGGCAGTGAAAAACTAACCTCCGGATCGGAAGATTGACTGCTGCTTCCATTGACATATTTCACTCTGTTTGCAGGCTGAAAACTCCAATTAAAGCTTCTCAAAAACGGGGTAGATTTATTAGTAAACTTAAAGACATCTCCAGGCGATCCTTTGGTTTTATCTACATCAAAATCTACCGTTACAGGCGGATTTAACCCACCCCCCCCATTTGGCAATGAACGAAAACTGTCGCGGTATATCACTTGAGAAACTTGAAAACTCCCCATTGGAGTTACCGATACATTGATTTGCAAAACAGGAACTATTTCATTTTGGGAAAACCACTTGTATTCAATTTGTTTTCTAGGGATAGGATTCTTCCCCAAAGGTGTCACAATGGTATCTACTTCATCAATTAATGTCTTCACACGAATGACATCTTTATATTCTTTGTATGGTGTTTTGATGCTACCATAAGCATCTACTACATTGTATCTTGTACCGGCTTGAATGAGTCCAAATACTTGCTGTCCAGGAATCTCAAACTTAAACCTGAAGGTTGTCACATCGCTATCATTATATTCTAGAGGGAACTGATATAATTCATCCTCATCTGAATATTTAGCAGCCAATGGGACACCAGATGCCGTGTAACCCAATCCTTTGGTTTTCATGACCGAACTACTTTTGGCGTAGAATGCATAAATATTCGTAAAACTTAACGGACCCAAATCAAGAGTATCCTGGGTTTTTTCTCCTATCTGGTTAATAAAATAAAAAGCATACGGTGTTCGAAAGGACGACTTAAACTCTCGCAATTGGGTTGCTACCGCTGTCAATTTTGAAAAATCCCAAGAAATATTACTCCCTCTTTTATCCCATGAATTAGGCAGATTCAGCGGACTAGAAATGGACAATCTCGCTGTATCACCCGCAGATGGCATATGTTTGCTCTGTATACTAACCTGCCCGATTAGGTGATAATTCGCCGAAATGGCAACAAACGCGAAAAATAATTTTCTCATAGTAACAAATATATCAAAAAATTGTAGGGGCCTTCTTCCGATTAAGGTTAAAAAAAACGATTATTGCAATTCGATATGGAAGTTATTTGGAAAGCGAAATCATTACCCAACGAAGAACAATCAAAATCGCTTTCAAATGAAATAAACGTTTCCACTCCCATTGCTAATATACTCGTTCAAAGAGGCATCGATACATTTGATAAAGCGAAGCAGTTTTTCAGACCAAAAATCACAGACCTGCATGATCCCTTTCTGATGAAGGATATGGATAAGGCCTATGAACGATTGAAAGTAGCTGTCGACAATGGTGAGCCGATGATGGTTTACGGCGACTATGATGTAGATGGTACCACAGCTGTTAGTATTGTGTATTCCTATTTTGTCACACTAAATCCGAACATAGAATATTACATACCAGATCGCTACAAGGAAGGGTATGGCATTAGTAAGATAGGAATTGACTATGCCAAGGAAAAAGGCATCAGCCTAATCGTTTCACTTGATTGTGGGATTCGTTCCAATGAACTGATAGATTACGCCAATGAACTAGGTCTTGACTTTATTATTTGTGATCACCACTTACCAGGTGAAACATTACCCAACGCACATTCCATATTGAACCCGAAACAAGCTCACTGTAATTATCCATACAAAGAGTTGAGCGGTGCCGGTATAGGCTTTAAACTTGTTCAGGCATATTCTAAAAAAGAGGGTTTCGCTGAAGATAAGGTAATGGACTATATCGATCTTGTAGCCGTAAGTATTGCCGCAGATATGGTTGATGTTCGTGGGGAAAATCGAGTCCTCGCCTATTATGGGTTAAAAAAATTAAACGAAAACCCGTCTATAGGGTTACAAGCCTTGATTGCTTTGAACCCGGGTAAAAAACAATACACTTCTCAAGATATCATTTTTGGGATTGGACCTAAAATTAACGCAGCAGGTAGAATTTCGGATGCGACAGCAGCAGTTAGGGTACTAATTGCAACAGAGTATACCAAAGCAGTTCAACTCACGCGAGTACTAACCGAGCGAAACGACGAACGTAAAGAACTCGACAATGATATAACGAAGAACGCCATCGAAATGGTGGAATCATCGGGAGAATTACACTCTCATAAGAGCATCGTCATTGTGGGTCAAGATTGGCATAAAGGAGTCATTGGAATTGTGGCAAGTAGAATGGTAGAACAATTTTACAAACCCACCATTATATTTTCCAATATTGATGGAATACTCACGGGGTCAGCTAGAAGTGTCAAGAACTTTGATATTCACGAAGCTATTACCCAATGTTCTGAGTGGGTGGAACAATTCGGCGGACATAAATATGCTGCGGGATTAAGTATCAAAGAAGAAAATTTTGCTTCATTCAAACAAGCCTTTGAAGCAATCGTTGCCGATAATATTCAGGATGAATCACTACTTCCAGAAGTAGAATACGATTTGGAAATTGACATTGATACAGTAGATCAAAAGTTCTTAAACCTGGTCAAACAAATGGAGCCGTTCGGACCAGGAAATCCTCAACCCATTTTCTACACTTCTAATTTGCGTTGTACAGGACCACGAGTACTCAAAGATCGTCATCTAAAAATTCAGTGTTTGCAATCAGGCGGCCCAAGCATCGATGGCATTGGTTTCGGGCTGTCAGAATTTTATCCCACCGTTTCCAACGGAGCAGTATTTCAAGCCTGTTATTCAATTGAAGAAAATTATTTCAACGGGCAGGTTAAGCTACAACTGCGGATTAAAGATATCAAGCCAGCTAAATAAGCAGTTTAAGATTAAGGCTTTTTGCGGAATATCCGAACATCATAAATCGTATCAATTTCACTAGGAAAATAAGCCACCTCCTGATATTGTTTTAAAGATCTCAATGTGTCCAAAGGCAGAGGAGCATCCCTTCGTGCATGGAAATTATCCCATATGAGGATTGTTTTTTCCGGAAACCAATCATACCCTTCTCGGGTATCCAAACTCCACAGGTATTGTGTCATCCCCTGCATCACACCTGCATTTTGAATGGCTGACTCCACAGGTTCATATGGATCCAAATCCAATAGGACGTTCATCTCAGGGAGCTGATGTACAATCATGTACTTACTCCATCCCTTGGAATCAATGAAATTCATGGCTTCTTCCCACTGAGGAGTGCCCAGAAAACCTTTGATACTATTTTTACCGTTAAATGGAAGATCAAATCCAGCTCCTTGAAACGCGATGAATATAGAAATGATATAAGTAACTACCTTTATACCTCGATTGAAAAATCTGATATCAAGAGACATGATTTTATGCAATGAATATTGTGCTAAAATTGCAGCAACTGGACTTACGACCATAAATACCCGCACAAGGCCATGCGAACCAAGCATGCCAGCATACCATATAAAACTATGCGCGAAAAAATAACCGCCAAAAAGAGGTAAAGCTACCCACAACATAAATTGACTCATTTCGTGCGGCGTATGTTTTTTATACCTAGTAAATATATAGTTGAATACGATAGGCAAACTCAGAAAAACTAAAACCGTCACCCAAATACCCGTGATGGACTTTTGCGCTTGAACATAATGCCAGAATGATCCACTACCTGGATCAAATTTTCCCTTTGCTTCAAAGCTAAAGTAAGGGTTATGAGCAATGAAATAATTCCATTCACCTGATATCAGTGCAGCGATTAAAG
>JAYYCN010000126.1:0-12622 GCA_036161795.1 Bacteroidota bacterium | reverse complement strand
AATAAAAAGCCCCGAGTTTGAGACCGGGGCTTTTTTTATGCTTTGTTCTCTCAGTGGATGTTAAAATCCATTCACTCCATTCACCGTGGTGTATTTTAAAACTAGGTTTTTATCTGGATAAATTCGTTTGAAAGCACTTTGGACCATTAAGGTGGCTTCGTGGAAACCACATAAAATGAGTTTTAACTTTCCCTCGTACGTGTTTATATCGCCAATGGCGTAAATACCAGGAATATTTGTGCTGTAATCCAAGGTATTCACCTTAATGGCATTTTTCTCAATTTCAAGATCCCAGTCTGCAATTGGACCTAGTTTTGGACTTAATCCAAAAAGAGGAAGGAAATAATCTGTTTCAATCCATTCATCTTCTTCCTCTTTTTTATTAAAGGTTCTAACCGATGTTAAATGTTCGTTACCTTCTAACTCCTTCACCTCTGTGTATGTTTTGAGTTTGATTTTTCCTTGAGCGTTAAGATCCATGACTTTTTGAACCGAATCAGGATGACCTCTAAAGGAACCACTTCGGTGTACTAGTGTAATCTCTTTGGCCAATTCTTGGAGGTAAATGCTCCAATCTAGTGCGCTATCTCCGCCTCCTGCGATGACCAAGCGTTGGTCTCTATATTTTTGAGGTTCCTTGATGATGTAATCAATGCCTTTAGTTTCGAATATATTCAAATTTTCAACTGGGGGCTTTCTAGGTTCAAATACCCCAAGTCCACCGGCGATGGCAATGTTAGGTGCCTTGTGCTGTGTTCCTGATTCGGTGGTCACAATAAATGAGCCGTCTTCTTGCGCTTCAATATTAATTGCTTTTTCACCTAAGGTAAAACCAGGTTTAAATGGTTCGATTTGTTTCATGAGATTATCAATCAAATCGCCTGCCAGTATTTCTGGAAACCCAGGTATGTCGTAAATGGGTTTCTTTGGGTATATTTCAGTTAGTTGTCCTCCCGCCTGTGGCAAAACATCAATGATGTGACAACGGAGTTTTAATAAGCCGGCTTCAAATACCGTAAACAAACCCACTGGTCCAGCACCTATGATGATGATATCGGTTTCTATCATAATTGCAAAATTAAGCCCTTAAGACTACAACCTTGTATGACGTTCATCATGTTAAAAGGTGATTTTTTCTAAAACGCATGATTTAATTCTGATACAGAACCCCGTCACGATAGGTGTATCGATGTTCCCTGCAGTCAATGAAATTTCCGTTTCTCATATTTTTTGGGATCCGAATCATTCCCGATGGAGTCAGAATGCCACCCTTTGTAAATTGGGCGATTTTTACGTAATCCTTGGGGATATTGCCGTTTCCAAAATGGCTACAGACAATGATCGTAACCGGTATTTTTACATACTTTAACAGCGCCATGTCTTTTACAGGAGCCAATTCATCGGCAATCATCAGAATGGTATCGACTTGAGGCCATTTTTTAACGGTACGTAACACTGCCTCAATATTGTTCTCTGGTAAATCTCCGCCATCACCAGCCTTCATTGCTTTTCTTACGGTTTTATTGATAACTTGAAATGAATTTGCTTCACAGGTATAAACTCCGCCTGATATACCGATTCTTTTTATGAGTTCAGGCGCCCCATTTCCGTCATTGAAAAAACTGAATTGTGTACTATCCCCAGAGAATGGATGATTCTTAATAAACGCTAATATTTGTCCAGTAAAAGGAGACATACTTCCTGTAACATCCGACACGATTGCCCATCTCCCTTGCAAAGGATAGCGCAGTAATGAGTTGTATACATTCAACCGTTGTAACTTCTTTCCTTTGTATTTCCCAGTGGGTTTCTGATAACCTGGTATCGTTCTCCTAGGAATGCTATCAACCTCCATCCTTGTTTCCGGTCTTCTGAACCAAAAACCTGGTGAACTATATCGCACCCCTTTTTCCAAAAGATCTTTTCTCCAAGGTAAGTAACGGCCGGTTTCAATGTATTTTCTCTTCACCCTCCAGATAGTTTTGTCTGGTATGGTTTCCGTAGTGTCTGTGATTTTTGAGAGGATATCGTCCAGCGTTTCAAACTCACGGTCAACCAATTCTGGGTCTTTATTAGCCTTAAGGAAGACAATAAAACCATGAAACATTTTTTTGGCTCGTTTTTCAGTTTTTGCCTTCATTTGTTCAAAAATTCTCCACGTGATATCTTGATTTTTATACCATTCTGGGTGTTTTTCTGAGAGCCGATAAAAACGTTTTTCGTTGAGTCTTGATTGATTGAAAGTATCAACCTGACGATATCTTGTATAAACCAAATGTATACTAACGATTTCTTGTTTATTTGGGATTTTGAAATCCAGGCTATCTTGAAAGTAAGAGCTTGAAAAATACATGGGCCAATAGAGTATATTGCTGTCCTTGGCAAATGTGTATTGATCAAAGGCAAATGGATGTTGATCAACACGGATGGGCTTGGTTTTAAGAAGGCTGGCGATTTTAGCATCAATACTAAATTGAGCAACAGCTTTCTGTGCAAATAATAACGGCAACCAAAGCAGTGCCGATCGAGTATATTTTAAGATGATCTTCATCTAAAAAAGGTCGTTCACGCGATCAACGCCAACTAATTCCTTTTCGCAAATAAAGCCTTCACCAAATGTCTTGCCAATTGACCGGCCGTAGTCTCTTGCCCTCGCCTCGATGAAATCCCAAAAAGATTTTGTGCTGATCGGTGTTTCAGGTTCTGTACTATTTGGTTTATAGAACTGGCTATCGAACGCTTTGATACATTCTATTTTGGTTTCGAAAGTATCTGTAATATCAACGACAAAGTCAGGCCCGATATTTCTGTCTTGAAGATAAAAAAAGACCGAATCAGGCCTATGAGCCGGTTGTATGGAGCCATTGTGCTCCGTTTTAATTTGCACTAATCCTGAGAGAAAAGCAGCTCTTCTGACTAAATCAGAGGCTCTGCCGTGGTCTGGATGTCTATCCGATGTTGCATTTGCGAGTATGGTTGTTGGCTTAAAGTGTCGGATTTGTTTAATTACCTCGTTTAAGGAAGTTTCGTTAATCTCAAAAAAGCCGTCCGATAAATTCAACTGCACACGTTCGGAAGCACCCATGATGTGTGCGCTTTTATTCGCCTCTTGAGTTCTGATACTTGAATTACCGCGGCTTCCTAACTCGCCGAGGGTTAGATCTAATAGAACTACGTTTTTGCCATTTTTAATTTCCTTGATAAGTGTTCCAGAACAGGCTAGTTCTACATCATCAGGGTGCGCTCCTATGGCCAATATATCACAATTCATACTAATAAAATAGACTAGGAGGTGGAGTTAATAGGGTGTTTTCAAGTGTTATTCCCACGGCATTTAGAGTAGGTTTATGAATGTTCTCCAGGTTGTCATTGACAGTATGCCATTCTTCGGGGAATCCACTTCTGTGGTGGTAATCGATGATATCAATCATTGGAATTTGGGTGCCTTCGTATACGTAGGCGTGATCGTCAATCACGGGTGCTGTACTTTCAGTAATAAACCTTGAGCCAAAACCCAATTCTTGGGCAATCGTCCATACATGTGAGAGAATATAACTTCCCCAGTTTTTACTATTCCCTTCCCAATAAAACTTCGCTTTTTTACCGCCAACCATATCCAACAAGATTCCAAAATGAGCGGTATATCTAGGTACATGAGCATTTTTAGCCCAGTATTGGCTCCCCAAACAAAACGAGTTTTCAACTTCAGAAATTCCTAAATCCTCTGCATCGAAGAAAACGATATCTATACCAACATCTTCGGGAAGACTATCAATGTTTCTGGCTATTTCTAGTAATACAGCTACTCCACTGGCTCCATCATTCGCGCCATCTATAGGGGAGCGTTGATTCTCTATTGGGCCGTTATCGGCTATGGGCCTAGAATCCCAGTGGGACGCTAATAAAATTCGTCTAGTAGCATTTGGCCTAAAAGAACCAATTAGGTTATAAACGGGGATGCTTTTGCCTTCGTGTGTAGTGGTGCTTCCTATTGGGAAATATGCGGTGTCACAGAATTGATTTAGCTTACCAAAAAGCCATTCTGCACAAGCTTTGTGTTCTTTTGTTCCAGGGATTCGATATCCAAATGCCACCTGTTTTGAGATAAAGTCAAAAGCCGAATCCGAATTGAATTTCTTAGATGGGTTCTCGATCATTCCTTTGACCTCCGTCTCCTTCGCCGCTGTGGATGGCTTACCACTATCACAAGCGTTTAATCCGATAAGCACAACAGCAATAATTTGTGGAAAAGGGTTTCTCCATTTCATGTATGTCAAAAATAAGATATTTAGGTATCTCGAGGGTTTGAAATACGATTTAAACCTGACTTGAGCGATGAAATTTACGTATTTTCGCTTCCTGTGAGTAAGCAGATTAAAAGTATGACGGGCTTTGGAAAGAGCCGTTGGGAAGGCGATCAAGCCACCATTTCTTGTGAAATTAAAGCATTAAACGGCCGATATTTTGAAGCAGATATCCGTTTACCACGGTATTTAGCAGAGATGGATGCGTTGATTCGCAAAAAGTTAGGGGAAGTGCTTGAACGTGGTACGGTTTCTGTTAATTATAGTATCCGATGGGAGGATACCAGACCTCCAGAAGAGCGTATTCAGGTTAATTTAGAGGTTGCACAATCACATTATGCAGCCATGAAGAAAATATCAGACTCGCTTGGCATACCCATGAATGACCCAATTAGAGATATTATTCGGGTTCCAGATGTGATCGACACCGGAGATAAAGAGGTACCAGAGGAGCTAAAATCCAAAGTATTGGAGGTCACGCTTGAAGCTGCCTACCAATTGAATGAATTTAGGATTACCGAAGGTAGCGCCACCGGAGAGAAATTAAAAGAACTGGTTCAGTCGATATCGGATGATCTAACCATCATCGAGCATGAGGAAGATAATCGTCGTGAGGCTTTGAGGGAGCGTGTTTACGGGAATGTACAAGAACACGTAAAGGAGTCAAACATCGATGAAAATCGATTAGAACAAGAAATACTTCTGTACCTCGACAAGTGGGATATTGCGGAGGAAAAGCAACGTTTAGGGCAACATATTAAATACTTCAATGAAACCTTGGATAAGGAACCAACCGGTCGTAAATTGAATTTTATTTCCCAAGAAATGGGTCGAGAGATGAATACTCTCGGAGTAAAGAGTAATTACTTTTTGATGCAGGAGCGTGTGGTCCAGATGAAGGAGAAACTAGAACAAATTAAAGAGCAGGTTTTAAACATTGTGTAAGAAAAAAGAAGACTTAATTATTTTGTTTCAGCACTTGTGTGTGTCGGTGCTGGTAATTTTCTTATGCATTGAGCTTAACGCTCAAAAATCAGTAAACTCAAGTATCAAACAGCCGGTTTACTGGCTTGAGAACTCGTTGGATACCAATGGGTTATTTCACGACCCGAACAAGCAAGAGATATTTAATGTTTTAACCGCTATTTATGCGGTTAATCAAGATTCAACAACAGTAGATTCCTGTATGTTTTGGTCACCTATTGACCTTTTAGAATCTTACTGTATAAATCTAGTATTGGATGGTGAAATTGATCGATTAGAGCAGATTCTAACGAAGGTGGAATACGATGGCTGGAGTAACTTTCCAACGTTCATGATAAGGGGTTTTTCGGAGTGGATGTCCAATCAAAGCCCCTCGGTTAAAAAGAGATTTAAAAAGCACCGCGTGTTCCCAATAGATCCTTCCATACAATTAGGGTCCATCAATCGAAGAAGACAATCCTTGCTATGGGTATTGGAAGATCGAGTAATTGATGAAAGGACCTTGTCCGACCGATTGCCTATTCGTTCAGTAACGGCCTATGTGAAATACTATGATATTAAAGCAGAGGAGCATAATTCCTCTCAGGATGCGGATATTAACGCTGATTTTAATTTATACAGAACGACTAAACTCATTCAAGATTCTGTTGAATTCTGGCAACGTTTGTTGGGGTCAGATACATTTGGTTTTGATGCATCCATTCTCTCAAGGATCGAGCATATTTCCGAAAGCTATCGGGTTTATCATTCGCCCATACGGTACTTTGCAACTTTGTCAAATCATGTGATGCCCATTGTCCAAAAGCAACTTCTTGAAGGGCGTCAAGTGTATATATGCGGCGAGCGTGATTTAGAATCATTTTCAAAGTCTAGGTTGCCCGAGTTTGCGCGTGGACTTGATTTTAAGCGAATTGAAATAAAAGAGGGTTTTGTTAAACGTAATATTGACAATGTTTTACATGTTGATGGTATTAAGATGGTTACATCTTGGAATTTGCATGAATTCGATTGGAGGTCGGTTTCAAAAGCAAAGCAGACCAAGGGTTCAGAAAAAGAATCGGCAGCTAGTATTAAAAATATAGGGTTGGAACTTGGTTTAGGTTATGCGCAACAGGACTTAAGGCCAAATTTGAGTAAAATCAATGCGGATTTATCTACAAATGGATATTCCAATATTAAGAACCTTCAGTTGAATGGGGTGTCGTTCTGGGTTAAGCCAGATGAAAACGAGCCATTGTTAATGGAGTTTTCTTGGCGTACATCCTCATCCTTCAGGACAGAGACTTCTAACGATTTGTTAGCTCCTAATGTATCTTTTCAATATTCTAATTGGGAATTGGCCTACTATTACCCTGCCCTTCGCAATAGGTTTTTAGATCTTGGGTTAGGAATGCAGTACAATTATGCGATGGCTAAATTCACCATGCTAGATAGCTTTTCTCAGCATATAGCCAAGCCAACTCAAGACATAACACATGTATCTAACAAAGGACATAGTCTGGGTGTAAATGTTCATGCCACACTGAAGTTACCTCTGTTATATTTTCGGATCCATGGGGGTGCTCAATTAGACTTGAGTAGTCCTAAATGGGAAATAGAATCTGTTTATTTAAACACGGAGAGTGACTTTACTCACTCAGCGTGGTATTTTGGATTTTCAGCAGGCATCAGGTTTGCGGAAGGAGGTAACGATGAGGATTAAGTTGTTATGCTTTTGTTTGATTTTCTGTGGTGGTAATTTGTTATCGCAGCGTGCTCCAAAAGCACAAGAAATCCATCAATTGAAGGATAGCTTTTCTGTACAAGAATGGATTAGTTTTATTCAGTCTGCGAAGAAGGTGCGGTTGGTTTTTGGTGGTGAAAACCATCGAGAAGTCGATTTCAACTCATTGGTGGAATTTCAATTGATGCGACTGCTACACGACCATGCAGGTTATCAGAATTATATGATTGAATTAAGTCCAGCCCGTGCCTACTATTTAAATCGGTTTATTCGTCACGGAGATCAGCGCGCGGAAAATGCTATCAAAGGGATTGCCTCCCCAAAGTACATGAAGTTATTTGATAACCTGTACCGATGGAATCAGCAGCTTCCAATAGAAGAAAGGATTCATATCCACGGTATTGACGTGGAGAGGTTTGAGGATTTATCGGTTCTGAGATTGGCTGAGTGTTTTGATTCGGCTATGAAAATTCAAGGTCCTGATCCTAGGATATTACCACAAGTGCTGGCTTTCGTGGATTTTGCAGAACGTAAATTCAATGAGCGCCTAGCATATTTTAGGAGCAGGGTGAATGATACAAGTTCAAATAGTGAAGGGGTAAATAAAGATGAATATGAACCACCATATTATTATGCTCTTAAGGTGGATGATTTTGTAGATTCTCTAACCGCGAATAATGCGCTTTACGACTCTTGGATTGCAGCTTGTGGATTAAAAAAAGAATATTCAGAGTCTGTGAGGGGCGTGCTCGAAGTCCATAAATGGGAGAAACTAAATAAAACACCTGCACAATACTTATGGCGTGAAAATACCATGTATCACAGATTAAAGATCTTACTGAAAGAGAAACCCAATGAACGGTTTTTTGGCCAATTTGGCCGATGTCATATTTCTATGAATCCATCCAATTTAGATTGTGGATGGTACAACTATAAGAGTGTTTTGAATCAAACCATTACAGAGTCATTCGGTTCAGCAGATTCTGTGGTTAACATTGGTTATTTGTATATGGGAAGAGGTGATGATGTACATTCTGAGGATTGGAAAGAAACCGCTCAAATAGAGCAAGAAGTCAATTTCATAAAAAATCAACTTCACGAAGGCATGGTTTTGTATGATTTAAATGAAAACGGAAGTTCACTGCCCAACCTTAAAAAGAAGTACAAATTTATTTTGGTAAACCATACAAGTACAGTCAAATTATCAAATGCCTTGGAAGCATCAGCCTATGAACAACCAAAACAAGAAAATCCAGTAGATGTATACTTTAACTACTTTGGAATTGAAGTATTTCCTGATTTTCAAATGCCGCTGATGTCTCACTATCAAGCTTTTACCAGAGGTAGCGGTGCAGATATGGAAAGAAACTTGCTTGGGCTGCGTCATGATATACATATAGGTAAAGGGTCTTTCATTGGTGGGTTTGGAGGTTATTACACATTAGTGGATGAGAATCTAGAGGAAGAAGCTTTTTTGGTGGATAGCACAGGTGAGCATTTTTATACGCTTTGGGGTTTAGATGCTAAGTTTGGATTACGAACAAAGGCAAATCGATGGCATGCTCACTTAATGGGGCGGTTGGGTTATTCTAAGTCACGGATTCGTTATCGTGCATTTTCAAAAGACCCATTAAATCCGGCGGAAGTAAAAAAACTTGATATAACCAACGGTAGTTGGAATACAGGTGGATTAGCCCAAATAGGATATACCCTAAATAATAAACTGATGTTTTTTATCCGTGGGACTTATTACAGGAATATTGAAAATGAGATGTGGAAATACAAAGGATCTTCCATGCCATATTTTAATGGGGTTTATTCTTTAGGATCTCAGGAATATTGGAGCTTATCTGCGCATTTATCCGTATATATTTCGGATTAATTCAAGTAAATTCGTGTTATGTTTGGCTTTGTGCCCAATTTGCTAACCTTAGCAAATCTAGCTTGCGGCCTTTTGGCTATTCCCTTTGCATTACAGGCAGATACTACACATATCGCGTTTCAACTCATTATTCTCTCTTCTGTTTTTGATTTTTTTGATGGAATGGCGGCGAGAGCTTTGAAGGTAGAAGGCCCTCTAGGAATGCAATTAGATAGCTTAGCCGACGTGGTATCTTTTGGTGTGGTTCCTGGGTTAATTTGGAAGTCATTGATGGATGATAGAGGTTTATGCCCTCCAACAGGTTTTTGTATCAATTCCTATGTTTGGATGCTCATTCCCTTGGCTGCTGCATACCGTTTGGCGAGGTTTAATGTGCAGCCTACAGGACTTAAATATTTCATTGGTATTCCAACTCCAATAACGGGATTAGTAATAGCTAGTTTCTCATTTATTAGCCTTCAAATAGGAGGGTTTGAGAATTTTCAATGGGGGTTAGTAATGCCACCATCAGAAATATTGAATATCGTTTATGTATGGTTGTATTTGCCATTGATAGGAGCCTATTTGATGGTCTCAGAAATACCTTTCTTAGCCTTAAAGTTTAATAAGGCAGATGGCATGAATAACTTGCGTTTCGCATTTGTTTTGGCATCAATATTAATGATTATTTTGACGGGTGTTTGGTCACTCGCCTTTATTTATATTTTGTATATCCTTTTCTCCTTATTAAGTTACAAGGGAAAAACAACACCTGAAGAAGATTATGTATAAAGTTGGAATTATCATGGGCAGCGACAGTGATTTAAACGTCATGAATGAAGCTGTAGCAGTACTTGAAGAGTTTGGTGTAGCACATGAAACTACCATTGTCTCGGCTCATAGAACCCCGGATCGTTTGGTGAATTATGCAAAAGAGGCTTCAAATAATGGGATTCATGTGATTATTGCAGGCGCTGGAGGAGCTGCTCATTTACCAGGTATGGTGGCGAGCATGACACATCTCCCAGTGATCGGGGTGCCGGTGAAGAGTAAAACGATGAGCGGAATAGACAGTTTGTATTCGATCGTCCAAATGCCTCCAGGCGTACCTGTTGCTACTGTAGCAATCAATGGAGCTAGAAATGCAGGCATCCTAGCAGTACAAATTATTGGAGTTCATAACAAAGCAACCGCGGATGCTGTGCTGAAATTTAAGTCTGAGATGGAAGAGGTGGTGTTAGATAAAGCAGAAAAATTGGAAGATATGGGTTCTGATGCTTATTTGAACCAAATGCCATGATCATCTTCGATGACGCGTTAATATCCGAGGATATTCTTGAGAAAAAGTTTGTTTGTCAATTAGCCAAATGTAAAGGTGCCTGTTGCGTTCAAGGAGATGCAGGTGCGCCGCTGATGCATTCCGAGATTCAGGAAATTAAAGATCGATTGGATCAGGTTAAGCCATATATGATGGAAGAATCTATCAAAAAGATAAATAAAGATGACTTTTGGACGCGTGATCGTGATGGGGATTTAGTTACGGAGTGTGTGAATGATGGAGCCTGTGTATTTGTCAACTACAGGGCAGACGGTACAACCGAATGTAGCATAGAACGCGCATACGTTGAGGGAAAGATTGATTATAAAAAACCCATAAGCTGTCATTTATATCCAATACGTGCTAATAAGTTTGGCTCTTATGTTGCAATGAATTATCATCATTGGGATATTTGTCGCGATGCCTGTATTGCAGGGGAAGATTTTAAAGTTCCCGTTTACCAATTTTTAAAAGAAGCATTAACGCGCAAAATGGGGTCAAAATGGTATGAAAAGTTAGAAGAGATTGCCCGTGACTGGGAAAATGAAAAGAAAGCTTGATTTAGGTGAGTAAGCAAGAGAGTAGGCCAATAAACAGCGTGATTTTTAGCCATTTTGATATTTTCGCAAAGTGATGGATCTCGGTAGACAAGCGTATTTTATACAGTATATAAGCCATTGCTGGTATCGTAATCACACCGCTGAAAATCCAAAATAATATATTCTGAGATTGTACGCCCACCCAAATCGTCAGAGCCGCTGCAAATGTAATCATAATGCCAGCAGCCACTTTTGTTTTGGTTTGTCCTTGGATTACAGCAAAGGTTTGATAGCCTTGTGTTTTAGCTCCTTTATCATCTTGGATATCTTTGATTAACTCACGACTAAAAGTAATGAAGAAGGCAATACTTGCAAATTCTGCAAACATGCCTCTCTGTATTTCGTAAACCCCTCGAGATGCAATGTAAACAACCATGCCAGCCAATAGAGATACCAGTAAATTCCCCATGATGAATTCTCCCTTAAAGTCGCTTGAATAGAAATAAAGTAGAACACCAATGGCCAAACATAAAATACCCATGCCTAAGCCAGTAAGGAAGCCCATAATTAAACCAATTGTGGTCAAGAAAAGGTAATAGGGATACAATGGTTTGTCGCTTTTCTCTATATGCGTTGTTTGTTTATTGAGTTTGTTGATGGAGTCGGTGTGTTTATCAAAGATGTCATTGATAACGTTACCACCTGCTGCAATAAAAAGGCAGGCGAGGGCGGTAGTAATAGATTCTGGAAAACGAAAATTATCCCAGTTAATCACCCAAGCATTTTCAGTTGATCGAGAAGCAGCGAGATAAAATAAAAACTGGGTGAGGACAGTTAATAACAGGTTGTGTGGCCGTATGATTTTCCAATACGAAAACATGATTATCGTTTTGGAAATTTCATCTTATAGTCGACCTTGACCATCCCTTTACTGATATTATCAAGCCTTCTTTTGAGCATGTTTCTTTTGAGAGGACCGATGCGGTCGGTAAAAAGAACGCCCTCAATGTGATCGTATTCATGTTGGATTATCCGTGCAGCCATTCCATCGAAGGTTTTGACTTGCTTCTCCCATTCTCTGTTGTAATAACGTATTGTTAACTCTCCTTTACGCTTAACGAAAGCTCTTACGTCTGGTATACTTAGGCATCCTTCCTCAAATTCCCATTCTTCACCAAATTCTTCTTCGATAACTGGATTGATAAACGCCTCCTTAAAACCTTCGGGTTGTATGCCTTCGATTTCTGATCCATCTACGATAAAGAGTCTTTTTGCTAATCCAATTTGCGGTGCAGCCAATCCAATTCCGTTTGACGCGTACATGGTTTCAAACATGTTGTCGATGAGCTCTTGAAGCGATTCATCAGATTTTTCAAGTTCTTCGGTCTGTTTTCTCAACACGGATTGCCCGTAAGCATATATCGGTAATATCATAGGGTTTGTTCTAGATAGGTTTGTAATATCAAAGCAGCTGAAACTCGGTCCAATACTCCCTTTTTCTCACGCTGTTTCTTCTTCATGCCCATTTGGGAAATATGGTGTTGAGCCTCCTTAGAACTGTATCGTTCATCAATGGTCACTATTTCTTGTGTGGGATAACTTTTTTTGAGCCAAGAAATAAATTCAACTACGCGTTGGGTGACATGAGTATCTTCACCATTTAATCTGCGTGGCATTCCAACAATGAGTGTATCAACCTCATTTTCGATTTGGTATTTGGTGAGCCAATCTGGGAATGTTTCCGAGGCGATGGTCTCTAAAGGTTGAGCAAACATACGCAGTGGATCAGTAACCGCTAAGCCGATACGTTTTTCTCCGTAGTCAATTGCTAGAGCCCTTGCCATGAAAACAAAGATAATTCATTGGTTTTTAGG
Source organism: Bacteroidota bacterium (assembly GCA_036161795.1). Classification (GTDB taxonomy): domain Bacteria; phylum Bacteroidota; class Bacteroidia; order NS11-12g; family UBA955; genus VMCP01. The sequence continues at coordinate 19 of JAYYCN010000126.1, read as the reverse complement.
GTAGCCCATAAAAAAGGCC
>JAYYCN010000125.1:0-9471 GCA_036161795.1 Bacteroidota bacterium | reverse complement strand
TAATTAGCTTCGTATCAAATGAACCTGCGGTCTGATAGTAGTGGACTTCGTTTTTACGAGTCCCGTATGATCCATCTCCAAACGTCCATTGTCGAAGAATAATTTTATCAATGGTTTCAACAGAGGCATCTTCGAATACAATACTATCCTTTTGACAGTAGCCTGTCACGTTAAATTGAGCCTTCGGATAAGGAGTTGTATCACTCAAGGTCCAAATGCCAGAGAAACTTTGTTTCGCTCGGTAGGAAATACTATTGGTATTAACATCTACTTGACCGCGTTGAGGATATATCCACTTGTTAGCGGTACTATTCCATTTAATCAATCCAATAAAATCTTCTGTAATTGCATCATTCGAACCCTTGATATCTTCATCTGAATAGGCATATTCCAAGGTGATATCCGGTAGCGTAGTATATCCATTGTCTTCAATTATCCAGTAACGATTTGCTAAACGCGTAGAGTTTTCACCATCACATTCATTATCTGTGTTAAATACGCCAATAGGCATAGGTCGGTTATTTGGTGCCGGCTTATCAGGAGTTGGGTAGGTTGCAATTTTCACATATCCCGAATCCGCTATTGAGCTTCCCAGGTTATTTATGATGAAGTTCACGGATAAATCAGCTCCAGCTGTATTTGCTAAGGGAATATTATAGATTGGCCCTCCATCTCCTTGCCGGATATTCCATTGGATAAACCCGTATCCAGTTGAGGAATTAGATTCCGAAATGAAATGTCCGTTTTGACTAAATGTTAGTGCATTTGATAGGGGGTTATTAATAATAAGTGTTCTGCCCTGAAGTATTACCTTAGAACCATTTATTTTTAGCTTTCCCATACTTCCGAGTCCTTTTATTCCTCCAACCATGACATCATTGCTTAATGTAATATTTCCGTTGCTGGAAAGGCTCAAATTGGGAAAGTTGGTCAGTGCGTTACCACCGACATTAATTGTTCCACCGGATAGATCTACATCTAAACGATTACCTCTGAAAATAGTTGTGTTTCCATTGTTCTCGAAGTCTCCATCAATGTTCATAAATCCAACACTTTTTGACCGGATGATTGCATCTCCTTTGGCTTTATATTTACCCTTAACAATAAGGTGACCCCCGTTGGAAAATACGATACTAGCCCCATTTTGAACAATTCCTTGTCCATATGAGGATCCGCATAAGAACGTGGAAACCAATAACCCTATTTTTAACCGTTGTAACATGGTTATTTAGTTTGGTCTTTGAGAAGGTCGTTCTGCTTTTTTAATAATTTATTGGATGCTTTTAACAACTCAATTTGCTCTTTGAGTATTTCAATCTCAGATTGTTGCTCCTGAATGGCTTTCACGATTGGAACCACGAATTCAGCGTAACGTAGACCGTAATAGTCTTTGTCATTCTGTGGTTTATCTACTCCTGAGAAATCAAAACCCACCTCATTGGCAGCACGTTCAACTTCCTGTGCAATAAATCCAGTGTAGCGATATTTCTCTTTATCAAATTGGCTCTTCCACCTCATAGTATCGTTAAGCATACCCTCAAATTCATACATTTTATGTACATCGAAACGATAGGTGGCTGGTTTTAATTTCATGATGAAATCTAATCCCACTACTTCATCTCGTCTAATATCTGTTTTGAAACGAGCATCACTCGTGTTGGTCCAAGCAACAGAGCCACCGATACTAGAAATGGATGCATTTCCGACCCTAGCTTGGTTACTGGCGGATGTCCTTGCTCCAGATCCTAACGCGATGGTGTTATCTAGATTGGTGGTATTTGGTCCGTTATAATACCCTAATGATACATTGTAATATCCCGTTCTATTTTGAAAACCGGCATAATAACCGAGTCCTTGATTGTAATATCCAGATGTATTGTAATAACCAGCGGCATATCCCATAAATGCATTTCCTCTTCCTAGATTATTGGCATATAACGAGTAGTTACCGAAACCCGCGTTATAATGGCCATACACGTTAGCCCCTAATGCATAGTATCCGGCAGCAGCATTCATGATTCCAGAAGTGTTGAACCTTAAGGTATACATTCCGACTCCAACGTTATAGTTACCCGTTGTATTACGATGTAAACTTCTGAATCCAATTCCCACATTAAAAGAACCAGAGGTGTTCGATGTTAAGGGCTCAAAACCAATACCCACATTGTAGTTTCCACGCGTATTGTTGTAAAGGGATTTAGCGCCTAATGCAGTATTGTAGTTGCCTGAGTTGTTATCGTATAAGGATTGCCAACCAACAGCAGTGTTGTAATATCCGCCATTATTGGATCTCAACGATTCCCTACCAATAGCAATATTGGAATATCCACTTGAGTTTTGATTGGCGTATTGCCCGAATGAAATATTGTTGTTTCCTGAGTTTAATTCACCAAACCAAACATCGTTTACTCTAAATCTCAAAGGGACAGAATTTGTAGTTCCCAGAAAGTTTTGTGTTGCGGATAAACCGGAATTCCCTTCGGTACTCCAAAAGCCCTTCAAATGAACGTAACTACCATTCTTTGATAGTTTTACGGTATCTCCTTTGAGTGATAATTGTTGAATCTCGTTGAGTGTATCATTATCCACGAACTTCTTCACCCCAGCTAGAGTAACTTGACCGTAATCGTTCACTGTAATGATAGGGTAATTATCGTCATCTCCATATGTAGAACTTAACACCCCTGTTTTTTGAATATTAACTTCTCCTTTTCCTTGAACAAGGCCACCCGTTAACCCATTTCCAAACACAATGGAGCGCATCAAAGGAACCCATTGCGTTTTTTCATAATACCAAAATCCAACGGTATCATCGGTTTGATATACCAATAGACCATTTGCTGGATTTGGGATTAAGAACTTTTGTGTTTTGGTCATTCTAGGAACTAAAAGTCCTTTATTAGTGGCGCTTACGTCAAGCATGGCACTTCCGTCGGGATCTGAACCTGTTTGATTAATTCCCACATTTTGGGCGGTTAGTCCAGTAATAAATATGATTGAACAGATAGTAAAGAGTAAGCGTTTTATCATATACACAGTTATTAACGTTTGGTAAATATACGTAAAACCACCATTAAGGTTGATTATTTTGCTTTTTAAATAGAACGATTTTTTCGTCTGGGTTTATGTTACAACCGGTGATAATAGTTTGTTTGGTATCAAACAAACTGCTTTACATAGTAACCTAGCTAACGTCAATTATTTCAATAGGATAATGCGTGCAGATTCACCTTTCAAAAATAGAATAAAAAAAAGGGGCACTCGATTGAATGCCCCTTTTGTGGTTTATGGAATGCTTATTTAACCGATACCAACTCAGTATCAAATACGAGGGTTGCATTAGGTGGGATAACCCCACCAGCACCTCTTTTACCGTATCCAAGCTTTGAGGGGATGATTAATTTGTATTTAGATCCTACTTTCATCAAAGCAATTCCTTCGTCCCAACCGGGAATGACTTGGCCACTACCTAGTTTGAATTCAATGGGCTGTCCTCGGCGATATGAATTATCAAACTCATTTCCATTGGTTAATTTACCTGAATAGTGAACCGCTACGGTTTTACCAGGTGTAGCTTGTTCTCCTGTGCCTTCTTGTTCCACAACGTAATATAGCCCGGAAGCGGTTTGTTGAGCAGCGGGATAGTTTTGCATTACCCACGCATCAAATTCTTTAACCGCATCTTCTTGTGCTTTTTTAGCTTTTGCGGCCATGGCATTTTTGTACTCATTCATGGCTTGATCATTGGCTTTAAATGCTTTAGCTGCATCACCTTTTCTGATGATTTCGATGGTTTCGATGCTGTCACCTTGAGCAATGGCATTCACTACCTCGATACCCGTAACTACTTTACCAAATACCGTGTGCATTCCGTCTAACCAAGGTGTGGCTACGTGTGTGATGAAAAACTGAGAGCCATTAGTACCTGGACCAGCGTTAGCCATGGATAAAATACCGGGTCCGGTATGCTTTAGATCCGGATGAATTTCATCTGCAAATTGGTAACCAGGGCCACCCGCACCAGAGCCAGTTGGATCACCGCCCTGAATCATAAAATTATCAATAACACGATGGAAAGTTAAGCCGTTATAATAGGCCTCACCTGCACCTTTAAACGTATTGGTAATGGTACCTTCGGCCAATCCGATAAAATTACATACTGTTAGTGGCGTCTTGTCGTAGTGAAGTTCAATGAGGATGCTTCCTTTATTGGTGTTCATCTGGGCGTACAGCCCGTCTTTTAAATTATTATTTATAGTTGAATCGTTCATGGTTTTATTGGATAATGCAAATGATGTAGCACTTAAAAAAGCCGCACTAGCAAATGTTGCTAAGTTGCGTACAAAACTTATCTTTTTCATATGGGTAATTCTTTTAATTGTTCTCTTTGTTTAACAGGCAATTTTTGTACCACTAATTGGTAGCTATTATGAATTAGTTCAAAAACCAATGATTGGTCCATGCCTTCAAGGTTTATCGTAATCCAATGTTTGTTATTCATATGGTATCCAGGACCTATTTGTTGGTATTCTTCTCGCAAAAGTAAAGCCCTTTCAGGTTGGCATTTTACCGTGATGGAGTGAAAATTCTCCATATCCCCAACACAGAACATCTTATTCTTAACCTTCCAAACGAGGGTTTTCTCATCAAATGGAAAGGTTTCTTTCACCTCTACCAATTGACTACAAAACTGAATAATGTCCTCTAAAAACATTGGTCTGCAAAACTAATCAATGAAGGTTAACTTTGTACATACAACAGATGGAAGGACCTTTTTTTAGCATACAATGGCAATATTTGTGTGTTTTTATCGGTTAAAACATTAGATAATGAAGTGGGGCAACAAACATTTTAACGCTAAATCGTTCATTGTAACGATACTATTTTCCTTGAGTTTCCAATTATTGTTAGCTCAATCTTCAACGAAAACCAAAACCAAAACGATCAGGTGGCACCTGCTTACCTTCTCCGAAGAAGCAGATGGAGGCCTTGCGCTCTACAGAGGGCAGCCGTATACGGGTAGTGCTGAAATGTACTATCCCAAGCCAGAAGGACAGAACGCTAGAGTTAGGCCACAGTTAGCTCGAAAAGCAGGTTTCAAAAATGGTGAGCTGCATGGTGAATATGCCGACTATAAGCCGAATGGTGATTTTGAGATCAGAGAAACCTTCAAGGATGGAATAAAACATGGACCGTTTTATTATTACTATCCCTCAGGAGGATTGGAATTTATGGGAACTTATGATCATGAGGTATTAGATGGTGTGATAAAAGGTTACTATCGAACGGGTGAATTAAACTATGTTAACCGATACACAAAAGGTGAAAGAAACGGAGTGTGCGAGACATATTATAAAAATGGAAATTTGTTATCCATTTCTCGCTTTAGGCTTGGATATCCAAGAGGTGAGCAAAAAGGTTATTACCAGGATTCTACCTTGATGTATTACAAAGTGTTTGACGATAGCGGATTTTTAGATGGCCCATTCTATGAGTTTCACCGAACTGGTTGTGCCGCCCGAGAGGAATACTACAAGAAAGGCAAACTTGACAGTATACAACGTGCTTGGGATGCGCTAAGTTGTGAGTTGATTCGTTCAGGTTATTGGAAAGAAGGCAAGAAAGAAAGTATGCACGTGGAATTGAATATTTTCGGTGATACCCTTAAAATCACCAACTATAAGGATGGAAAAAAAGAAGGATATTTTGGTCAATTCCAACTTAAAAAAATACAGGAAGAAAAAATCACCAGGAAAGTCCGGGTGGTCGAGTCAGAGGGTTATTATAAAAATGATTTGCCCGATGGCTTTTGGGAATACGGAAAGCAAAGCTGTTACCAGCATCGTGAGGGAGTCTACAAAATGGGGGTTAAGATAGGAGAGTGGAAGTATTATGATCATAATTGCAAGCTATTGCTCACACAGAAATATGATGAAGAAGGTTTGCTCTTAGAAGAAAAAATGCACGAATAGCTATGGAAATCAAACCGTTTATTATTGGTCTTACTGGCTTGTCGGGTTCCGGGAAAACCTATTATGTGGATCAGCTGAAAAATAGATTAGTTGATCATTTGACCATTGTTGGCTTTGATGATTATTATAAACCACTGGAAGAACAGGAGGTAGATGAGCACGGTGAGGCAAATTATGATCTTCCTACGGCCTTATATTCAGATCGTTTTCATGAAGATTTACTCCAACTGGCCAATTACAACAGTATCGTCATACGCAAATATCAATTCGAACACTATGACGCACCGGATGTCATGGAAACCATACATCCAGCACCCATTATTGTAGTAGAGGGGCTGTTTGTTATGGAATTTAGTCTAGTCGACGCGATGCTTGACTATCGCATATTTGTTGATTGCGATACAAATTTGTGTTTTGAACGTAGATTACAACGCGATGTGCGCGAGCGGAACATACCACGTGAGAGAAGCTTGCACCAATGGAAGTATCATGTGATGCCTGCGTATGAGAATTTTATAGAACCCCATAAAGGAAAATGCGACATGGTAGTCCAAAACGTAGGTAGTGCAGATAAAAACATCGATAAAATAATGGATGAGGTTTTGAGATTAGCTGATCCTAGTGTAATTCAAAAGCCACAGGGTTAATCAATTATAATCTTTTGAGATCCTCGTGTTTCAGTATCGAATACAGCGAAGCTAGCTTCATTAAATAATCCAGCTACTTCCCCTGGATTCATTAATAAGGAACCTCCATATTTTTGTTTATGATACGCGTGGGTGTGGCCATAAAATACGGCTTCATACCAACCCGTTTTTGCCATGGTTCTGGCATAGAACTCATAATGTGTTGCTCCAAAGTTGAGACCATCGATGATCAGCACATTAGATTCTTCACCAATGTACTCTCCAAATAACTGTATTTTGGGATAGTTCTCTGCGATTGCTTTCATCGCAAATCGATCGCCATCGTTGTTCCCGAAAACGGCATATACGTGTATATCACTTTCCCCGAGAGCACTAATGACAAAAGGTGAGCAAAAATCACCGCAACAGATTAAACGTGTAATATCGTTATCTTCACAATAATCTAATACCTTTCCTAGGTTGTCGAGGTTGTCATGTACATCGCTAATTATGGCTATTTTCATGATGAAGTTCGGTGGCGAAGTTACAAAAGGGTTGTAAATTTGCACTTAGTCATGGCGATTATAATCACCGAAGAGTGTATTAACTGTGGAGCATGCGAGCCGGAATGCCCGAATAATGCCATTTATGAGGCAGGGGTTGAATGGCGCATTGCTGATGGTACAGGCGTAACGGAGCATTTTGCGTTAAAGAATGGGGATGTTGTGGATCCTCAGACAGAATTTGCCCCGGTTTCGGATGAAGTATATTACATTGTGCCAGATAAATGTACTGAATGTACGGGCTTTCACGAAGAACCCCAATGCGCGGCGGTTTGTCCCGTAGATTGCTGTGTGCCTGATCCGGAACATGAAGAAACCGAAGAAGTATTGCTTGACCGAAAAGAGCGACTTCATTTGGATTAATTGCTTTTTTATTTTGAGCGACGCATCTTTGCTTAATGTCAACAGACCATTATTGCTGCGGTGTTGCTTTTGCTCCTATGCGGGAAACGGCTTCGGAGTCGTCTGAAATGGTGTCTAGTTTGCTTTTTGGAGAGTCATTTACATGTATAGATTCCATTGAAAATACCAATAGCGCTTTGTGGTGTAAAGTAAAATGTTCACATGATGGCTACGAGGGTTGGATTTCCAACGAAGTGTTTGAATTATCGTTAGAAACCGAACCACTCTATCGGGTAGATAAAATCACGATCGTTAATCACGGAGAGTTTAAAGGGTTGAATTTAAGCCCAGGCTCTTTTTGGTTTGAGGAGCACGCAGAATCTAAGGGTATGAACGATATTGATTTTCTCAACCAGTTTATCCATGCGCCTTATTTATGGGGAGGGAGATCCGTCATGGGAATTGACTGTTCTGGATTTACTCAGATATATAAGGGTTTCAAGGGAAAGGCTATCTCAAGAGATGCTTCTCAACAATACATACTCGGAGTGGAAGTATCTTATGAAGATAGATTATTTGGTGATTTGGCGTTCTTTGAATCAGATAGAGGTAATATTCATCATGTAGGTATCGTTTTGAATGATGACCATATTATGCATGCCTCAGGTGAGGTGAAAATAGATAAATTCAAACGATATGGAATTGAGTCGATTCAAACGGGAGCTCCTACACACCGATTAAAAGGTATAAAGCGAATATGAGACTGAAAGAATATTTAGATGACATGAAGCCAGATTTTCACAAGTTGTACGGTGGGAAATATGGGTTTGAGAGTTTTCAATCGGAATCGCATATGGATTTAACCATGGATGCATCGGTGAAATACATCCAAAAATTAGCAATGTCTGGGAAATTAAAAGAAATACAAAATATAGCCACCCAAGGTGCGACAGCCGTTCAGGATTCCCAATATTATCAAGAATTATTGCAGGCAGTCGTACAAAATTATTACGGGCTAGATTGGGAGAATCAAAAGAAACAACAGCTAGCTCAGGATATATTGGTATTCATGTTAGATGGATTAAAACATAGGTTTCAAGCAGGTGGATACACCATGTATCAAAAATGAGTAATTGACTTTTTGGGAATTGATATGGGGATTTTGGGTAAAGTTGGAGGTATGTTCGGTAAGTTTTTTGGTTGAGAATCATTACAAAACATATCGTAATTCTCTTTTTGCTCTATGGGGCGATTACTTCGCAGGCCCAAATTGAATTTGTTACTCCAAAAAAAGTCAAGTCGATTTTTCAATCACATGTAGTTCTTAAAGATCAGTCCGACCTCAACTATTTTGTATCGCACCTGCCCGAAATGCAACATGTAGATGTGCTCAAAGTAGACGGCGATGTCGATATTTCTAAAGTCGCCATATTAGGAGGAAAGGTTGATGCGCTTGATGAGATACAACTTATACAATATCAGGGAATAATTTCAGATTTTGATTTGGAAAAGATGGAATGGGTCCCACACCTGTATGTGTATATTCCTGAGAACCGTGTGGATGCTATTTTACTCAATGATATTTGGTCGCGTATTGATCAAATCACTCTTGAATTTGAACAAGTACCTTTAGACTACACATTTTTTAAAGGATGGAAAGCAACCAAGAATTTAAGGTTGCTGGGAGATTTTAATAAAATAGAGGCGAAGGCGGCAATAGATGCAGCGTATCAGTTTCTCCCAAGACTACAATATTTGGATATCACACTCGTATCACTATTGGATTTGCCTGAATCTATTAGGCCCATGTATAGCACCACTTTTGGTGTGATTGACGGTTCTGCTTGGGCTCAAGGTATTTATGTTGAAGAAATGGGAAGAGTGGAGATACCCATATATAGAGGGGCAGTTGATGTTGCTGTAGGTACTGGAAATAACAAAGGGCAGGTGAGTAAAAAAATATTTTCA
>JAYYCN010000124.1:0-2782 GCA_036161795.1 Bacteroidota bacterium | reverse complement strand
TAGGATCGTTAAACCCATCCACATGGCCACTTGCTTTCCATACTTTTGGATGCATAAAGATAGCCGAATCTAGCCCTACTATATTTTGATGTAAACGCGTCATCGATAAATACCAAAAACGACGAAGATTGTTCCTAAGTTCTACTCCGTTTTGACCGTAATCGTACACGGCGGCTAACCCACCATAAACATCACTAGAAGGAAAAACAAAGCCGTATTCTTTGGCGTGTGAAATGATTTTTTCAAATTGCTGTTGATCACCCATAAAATTTTCAACGACAAAGATAGTTTTTTGGAAGCAGGAAGTAGGGTCACTTTAGAAATGTTGTAATTTTGATTTATGGATCCTGCGATTCTTTTGTACTGGGCGCAACACCCGATTATGGTTTCGGTCTTGTCTTTCACCCTGGGCTTTTTAATTTCAATGCTCATTTGGCAAGCGAGAAAAAGACGCGTGATGAAAAATCTCGAAAAGCTCTTATTAAACGAAGAGAAGGAATTCAAGCAGACTTTCAATCCAAAAGCACAGGTCATTGAAGAAGGTTTTCGAGGGTTATTTATTGCTCGAAAACAAGAACTTCAGCGTCTACAACAACTTGAAAATTACCGTCGGAATTATATTGGGAACATCGCGCACGAATTGAAAACTCCTCTATTCTCCATTCAAGGATATATCGAATCGGTTTTGGAAGACCCAGACATCGATAAAGAAATGTTAACGCAATTTCTTAATAAAGCCAATAAGAACGCTGATCGATTGGGTCAAATTGTAAATGACTTGGACGCCATCACCAAGTTTGAAAGCGGAATGTTAGCCATCGAAAAAGACTCATTCAACATTGAAGATCTGATCACTGAAGTTTGCGAAGAAATAGAAATTCAAGCTTCCCAAAAAGAAATTAACTTGGAACATATTTCTGACAGCACTGAAAATTTGGTTTTTGCAGACCGCGTTAGAATCCGGCAGATATTAGTAAACTTGGGATTTAATTCCATTAAATATGGTAAACAAAAAGGTAAAACTACTTACCACATCAGGGAAAATGAAAAACAACTAATCATTGAAGTAACTGACAATGGAATTGGTATCCCACAAGAGAGTTTAGGACGGATTTTCGAACGATTTTATCGCGTAGATTCTCACCGAAGCCGAGATAAAGGAGGTAGTGGTTTAGGACTAAGTATTGTGAAGCACATCATTGAAGCGCATGGAGAGCATATCGAAGTAAGTAGTGTTGAGGGCGAAGGCTCGACCTTTACGTTCACCTTATCAAAACCGTAAAAATTTGTTGATATCTGTTTCTAATTGGGTGATAATCTAACCCCTTATCGGGCATATTTTTGTCGGATGATGCAATGGCCCGATCAGCAAGAAAATAATGATACCCCTCCGTTTATGGACTATCTGAATCCTTCCCAAAAGGAAGCAGTATTAAATACGGACGGACCGATCATGATCATTGCAGGTGCTGGCTCAGGCAAAACGAGGGTACTCACCTATCGCATTGCGTATTTAATGCCTAAAGGAATTGACCCGTTTAACGTTCTTTCCCTCACCTTTACTAATAAAGCAGCTAAGGAAATGCGGGAACGTATTGAAACGTTAGTGGGGGCTGAAGCTAGAAACCTATGGATGGGTACATTCCATTCTGTTTTTGCTAGAATTCTCAGACAAGAAGCAGAAAAAATTGGTTACCCCTCTAATTTTACCATCTATGACACTGACGACTCCAAGAGTTTGATCAAAACCATACTCAAGGAAATGCAGATCGATGATAAGCTATACAAGCCTAATTTAGTCCTTAGCCGAATCAGTCTTTCCAAAAACAACCTCATTTCTTCAAAAGCATACGCCAATAGTGCTGAATATACCGAATCAGATAAAGCGGCAGGGCGTCCTAAGTTTGCAGAAATTTTCAAGCAATACACCTCGCGTTGTTTCAAAGCAGGAGCCATGGACTTTGACGACATCTTGGTAAACATACATTACTTACTAAGTCAATTCCCAGACGTTCTAAATAAATGGCAGCATAGATTTAAATACATTCTCGTGGATGAGTACCAAGATACCAACCATGTGCAGTATATGATAACTAAACTTCTGGCTGCTGTGAACCAAAACATTTGTGTTGTTGGGGATGATGCTCAGAGTATTTATGCTTTCCGTGGAGCTAATATTGAGAACATTTTAAACTACGAACGAGATTATCCCGATGTTGTCACATTTCGTCTAGAACAGAACTATCGAAGCACCCAAAATATAGTTAAAGCGGCATCAAGCTTAATCCAACACAATAAAAAACAGCTCAAAAAGGAAATTTGGACGGCCAACGATGAAGGTGAAAAAATTACCGTTTTAAGAAATCCCTCAGATTCAGATGAAGGTCGAAAGGTGGCTGAACTCATTTTTGAAGATCAACATAAGCTTCATTTACCCAATCGAGCCTTCGCCATTTTGTATCGAACCAATGCTCAGAGTCGATCGATAGAAGAAGCCTTGAGAAAAAGAGGCATCGATTATAAAATCTATGGTGGGGTGAGCTTCTATCAGCGCAAGGAGGTGAAAGACATGTTGGCCTATCTACGATTAATTGTCAACCAACATGACGAAGAAGCACTAAAAAGAATCATCAATTATCCTGGACGGGGTATTGGGAACACTACTATCACACGCTTGGTTTACATCGCTAACCAAAACAACATCACCATTTACGATGTAGTAAAAAACATTCGTCAATACCCTGAAGTAGGTGCAAGCGTCGGTAAAGTGGAACAGTTTGGT
>JAYYCN010000123.1:0-3870 GCA_036161795.1 Bacteroidota bacterium | reverse complement strand
ACATATAAATGCACGGATTATTATAACCCCGAAAGTGAAGGTGGAGTGCTGTGGAGTTCCCCAGAACTGGAAATTCCATGGGGTATTGCAGATCCTGTATTATCAGACAAAGATAAACACTTAACTTCGTTCAGCGATTTTCAATCACCATTTGATTAACATGAATTTATCCCCAAAAGCCACCGAATTACTTGAGAAACTGCATGATAAGTTTGATCAAGATCAGCAGCGAATAGAAGATTATCTTGAAGGCTTACTCTACAACAATTACGAGCCTTATTGGCAATATCTAGCGGTGGATACCTTGCTATCGTTACAACAACCCAAGACGGATATTCCAGATGAAATGATATTTATCGGTTATCATCAGATCACGGAGTTGTACTTCAAGCTCATCATACATGAGTTGGAGCAAATGTCAACGGGTGCATTGGAAGAAAATCTTTGGGAAGATAAACTTGATCGGATTGTTCGTTATTTCAAAAACTTGATTGATAGTTTCGATATCATGATCGATGGCATGCAAAGCGAGCAGTTCTTGAAATTCAGGATGTCCTTGCTTCCAGCTAGCGGATTTCAGAGCGCGCAATTTCGAAAAATCGAAATGGCATGTACGGATCTAGATCAATTGGTACACAGTCAAGATCGTGAAAAAGACCTCACATCTTTAGAGCAAAAATATGCTCATATCTATTGGAAGTCAGGTTCTCTAGAGGAAACATCGGGTAAGAAGACATTGACCCTACGTCAGTTTGAAGAGCACTATGAAACCGAGTTTTTAGAATGGGCTAAACAATGGCAAAACACCAACCTAAACCAACAGGTTGAGAATCTGATAAAGGCAGGTAAGCTAATGGATAATCTTAAGAACAAGTTCAAAACCTTAGACATTTATCTTAACGTAAATTGGCGCTTATCTCACTATAGATCTGCGGTTCGTTATTTATCCTCAAAGGGAAGTAATGTAGAGGCTACCGGTGGAACCAATTGGCAGCGCTTTTTACCTCCTAAGTTCCAGCGCATTGTTTCTTTCCCCTCTCTGTGGACTCAGGAAGAATTGAATAACTGGGGGAAAGGTTGGGTTGACGAACAAATCCTACAGAAGTAATGACGGAGAAACCCATTAGTCTATCAGACTACCAACAAAAAGTAGACGATTGGATCAAAGAATACGGCGTACGCTATTTTTCTGAACTCACCAATACGGCCATTCTAATGGAGGAAGTGGGAGAGTTGTCGCGTTTAATGGCGCGCAATTATGGTGATCAATCTTTCAAAAAAGGAGAAAATGAATCTTCACAACTTGCCGATGAAATGGCAGATGTATTATGGGTACTCACGTGTTTAGCCAATCAAACAGGCGTCAATTTGGAAGAAGCGGTAAAAGCCAATTTTGAAAAGAAAACTGCTCGTGACGCCACCCGACACAAGAACAATCCGAAACTCTGATTTATGGTTTTTGGTCTCTGGTCTCTAGTTTTCTAAACCACGCAGTCTAAACCATTCTAAACGCTTTTCAACCGATAACCGATAACCAAACAGCCAGAAGCTAGCGGCCATTTGCCAGCAGCCAAACTGAGGTTTCTAATCGCAGGTTTTGGCTTATTTGGAACTTGAGACTCGAAACTTGATACTAGATTAAACCTTCCCTTTTGAAAATTGTTATTTTTGTAAAACATTGAAGCCTACAAATCTCAACAAAAGAAAATCAGACCATATCGAATTGGCCTTTGAATCTCAGTTAATCCAAAACGATAGCCGATTTTTTTACGAACCATTATTTGCTCCTTCACCTTCTGGGGTTCAATTAGCGGAAACAGTTATAGGTAGCAAAACCATGAGAGCTCCCATTTGGATCAGTAGTATGACGGGTGGGGCAGAAAAGGCAGGGTTGATTAATCAAAACTTAGCCAAAGTAGCTCGAGAATACGGTTTGGGAATGGGATTGGGCTCATGTAGACCCGTAATCGAAGAAAAAGAGTCAGCCAAAGACTTTCAGATCAGACATCTTATTGGTGATCAACCATTGTACGCAAATCTCGGGATTGCCCAAATAGAGGAATACATCCAACAAGGCATGTCAAATAGGATGTTGGAGTTGGTCAAATCCTTAGAAGCTGATGGTTTGATCATTCATGTAAATCCTTTGCAAGAATGGTTTCAGCCAGAGGGAGATCAATTTAAGAATCCACCGATAGATACTATAAAACGCACGATTGACTTGTTAGATACTTCTATTATGGTGAAAGAAGTAGGTCAGGGGTTTGGTCCGAAATCAATAGAGACATTACTGCAGCTTCCATTAGAAGCTCTGGACTTTGGTAGTTTTGGCGGAACTAATTTTGCCGTTCTCGAAAACCACAGGCGAAACGATATCCGTAAGGAGGAATGGAAACCAGCTACTCACATCGGTCATACAGCTGAAGAAATGTTGGATTGGGTAAATGATTTTATTGAGCATCATAGCGATAAAATCAAAACTGAGAATATCATCATTTCTGGAGGAATCAAAAATTTTATGGACGGGTACTATTTTACCCAGAAACTTAGTTTCCCTGGGATTTACGCCCAAGCATCGGTTTTCCTTAAGTACGCTTTGTTGGGTGAGCAAGAATTATTTGAGTATGTTGACGCTCAAATAGAAGGTTTGAAAATGTGTCAGCAATATTTACAAATTAGAAAATGAAAAATACATCGGTAAATCCAATCAAAGGGTTCAGTAAGTTGAGCAAACAAGCCAAAATAGAATGGCTGGTACAAAACTTCTCTGACGAACCAAACGAAAGCCTTCAAATGCTGCAGGGCTATTGGCATACACTTCCAGAAGTTCAGAAATTACACGATGAGTTTATTGAAAATACAGTAAGTAATTACTATCTGCCTTTTGGGGTCGCACCTAATTTTCAAATCAATCAAAAAATGTACACCATCCCTTTCGCGATTGAAGAGAGTAGTGTGGTGGCGGCAGCTGCAAAAGCGGCAAACTTTTGGTTAGATCGCGGTGGTTTTAAAACGACTGTACTGAGCACAACCAAGGTGGGCCACGTTCACTTTATCTGGGACGGCCAAGATCACGCCGCATTATCCTTGTTTTTTTTAAACCAAAAGGATAATCTCATTTCTTCCACGGATGAGATTACCAAAAATATGCGTGCTCGCGGTGGCGGAATTTTAGACATTGAATTAATCGATAAATCAGAATTAGAGACGGATTATTTCCAATTAGCGTTAAAGTTTGATACGCGCGATTCAATGGGTGCCAATTTTATCAATAGTTGCTTAGAGACCATAGCGAAAGAATGGAAATCAAGCTTAGAAACATCTGACTTAGAAGGGAATGTTCAAATCGTCATGAGTATTTTGAGTAATTACACGCCAGAATGTGTTGTACGAGCAGAAGTATCGTGTGCGGTTGAGGATATCTATGAGGGTAGTGGAATTTCAAACGAAGAGTTCGCGGAAAAATTTAGAAGGGCCATACGCATCGCCCAGATAGAACCGTATCGTGCGGTAACGCATAACAAAGGAATCATGAATGGGATTGATTCGGTGATCATTGCGACTGGGAACGATTTTCGTGCCACAGCAGCCTGTGCACATGCTTATGCAGCACGCGACGGTCAATACCGAAGTTTAACAAATGCCGAGGTCGTCGATGGCACCTTCCGGTTTTGGTTAGATTTACCCTTAAGCATAGGAACCGTAGGGGGAATCATTTCCTTACACCCAATGGTGAAATTCGCACACGAATTACTCGGTAATCCGGATGCAGAAGAATTAATGCAGATTATTGCAGTTGCAGGTTTGGCGCAGAATTTTTCGGCAGTGCGTTCTTTGATTACCTCAGGAATTCAAAAAGGGCATATGAAA
>JAYYCN010000122.1:0-4067 GCA_036161795.1 Bacteroidota bacterium | reverse complement strand
AAGAAAACAGGTAAATTCCGTTTGAGTAAAAAAGCATTATTACCTAAACCAGAGGGTTATGTAGAACCAGAACCACGCCCTCGTGGTAACCGTCCGAACAATCGTGACAGAAACGATCGTCGCGGCGGAAACGATAAAGGAAGAAGAAACCGAGATTAATTGGATTAATAGTAAACAAGGAAGGCGACCAATTGGTCGCCTTCCTTTTTTAGTTTAAACCTGATTTATTTCAAGACACGCTTGCCATTTATAAACTTGGCAACGAACGCATCCTTCATACCCGTACGACGAAGGGTGTTCTTGAGTGCATCGGCATCCGCTTCATTTGAAAATTCTCCGGTACAGTATTTATAATATTTACCACTTCTGTACATATATAATTGGTTTATGCCCATTTCCATAAACTCATTATCGCTAATCGGCTTTAAAGCCATTTTAAACTGAACTCTATAAACGGTTTCTGACTCTGTAACGTCATTATTCCCGTTGCTCGTTGAGGTTATTGATTCTTTCTCCATTGTTGTCACAGACGGAGCCGGAGATTCCTTTGGCGCTGGCGCAGAAACAACATCTGATTTTGGGCTACTAGGTACTGCAGGAACAACGTCCGTCGGATAGTTGTCGTAATTAGCAGGCGCCTCATACTTATCAGGAATACCATCTTCATCAGAATCGGTATCTAAATAATCTGGGGTACCATCTTTATCGGAGTCTTTTGTACCCTCAATTTTATCTGGGATATTATCATTATCAGAGTCTTCATCACGATAGTTTGGTTTACCGTCACGATCGGTATCTTTAATGCCCTCTACACTATCAGGAATACCATCATTATCAGAATCCTGATCAAGGTAATTCAATATGCCGTCGCCATCGCTATCTCTAGTAGCTTCGGAAATATCTTTTGTACCATCACCATCTGAATCTATATCTAAATAATTAGGATCACCATCATTATCTGGATCATCTAGACCTTCGTCTGAATCCTTAATGCCGTCATTATCAGAATCTATATCAATATAGTTCGGCTTACCGTCACGATCATAATCTTCAGTTCCTTCTATAAGGTCAGGAATACCATCATTATCGGAATCTTTATCGATAAAGTTTGGAAGTCCATCCTTATCACTATCTCTTCTACCCTCAGAGGCATCCGGAATACCGTCGTTGTCAGAATCTGTATCTAAATAATCAGGGATGCCGTCACCGTCCGCATCACCTATCTTCATTGGTCCTTGCTCTAAATCTTTCGGATCTATTTTGTTCGATCTAGTTGAACGTGCCTCGTCACAAGGCAAAATTCCGTCAATGATATACTCTGTTCTACGGTTAACAGCATGTTCTTCATCACTACACTCAATACCATCTTTACAACGATTAAGCAAACGTGTTTCACCGTAACCCTTATATTTCATTCGGGCACCATTAATATTCTTGGATATTAAATAATCAAAAACTGATTTGGCCCTAGCTTTCGATAGGTTTTGGTTAATTTCATCTGAACCACGAGAATCTGTATGTGAACCTAACTCGACTTTTAAACTAGGGTTGTCCTGAAGTACAATCGCCACACGATCCAATTCTCTTTTACTGTGGTCAGTTAATTTGTAAGAATTCAGTTCATAATAGATTGGATTAACCTCAAAAAGCTGTCCAAGGTCTTCTCCTTCTTTAAACTTTTCTAACTCTAGCTTCATCACGCGCTTCCCAGATGCGTTCACCACATAACTCCTTGTTGAAGCGTATTTATAACCACAAGGGTGGGCGCTTATTTGAACTTTACTATCAATAGGAATATCATTATATGTAGCTGATCCTGAAGAATCTGTGGATGCACTTATCGCCGATGCTTCATCATTTAAATTATCCAAAGCAAAATTCACATTCGATAGAATCTCACCTGTTTCCTTATCATAAAATTCTACAAGCAATTCGCTATCTGTCGGTTTCGGCTGAACCATGTTAGTGTCTCTACTCAAAATTTCGAAAAAGTAAAAATCATCATAAACTTCATCATAGTTTGATTTTTTGCTCAACCTATTTGAAACAAACACTCCCTTGTTTTCATTAAAAATTGGACAATAATCGTCCATCGCACTATTTACCGGCTTGCCAACGTTCAACACCATCTTTGAACTTTCATCTACAGTGTAAATATCTAATCCGCCAAATCCTAAATGGCCTTCCGAAGAAAAATAAAATTGCCCATCCTCGTTAAAACGAGGGAAATTATCTCGGAGCATGGTATTAATTTCTGGACCCATATTAACAGGCTCACCTATCTCAACCCCGTTACTGCCATTCGCAATTATTGGTGCTTCATATAAATCAGATTTACCATAACCCCCGGGCATATCAGATACAAAAATCACCCTACTCCTGTCAGGACTTAATATTAAATCAGCGACGCTATATTTTTCGCTATTAAATTTGAAAGGTAGCTCAATCCATTGGCCTCTTTCTTTTTTGACAGCGAATATTTGTAATACCTTTTCATGGTTTTTATTCGGTTGATTTGAATTTCTAGTTATGTACAAAATGCCGGTAGCTTCATCGTAAAAAGTAGCATATTGGTGACCTTGAAATTTGTTTAAATCAGTTTCTACCACATTAGATATCGCACTATCTTGAAAATCTCCCTTGCAAATAACCATATAAGGGTGGTTGCTGTTAGAGGACCTTGTCCTCCATAACCCTTTTTCTTTATGTTCCTGAGTAATATATGCAGTACCATCCGGAAGAGGCAACAATCCGAGTTCCGGACTTTTGTTTTTACTCTTAAATTGTTTTATTCTGTAATTTTTTGAAAAATCAAATTCATTCCAGTAATCTTCGATTTTGTTCTTATTTGCTTCATAGAACAAATAGGTTAACTCTTCAAAAAGAACTGAACCATTGAAAAAATCATTTTTCAAAGCCAAAATCAAAGAATCAGAAAAAGTATAGTTTTCTAATCGACGAGCCACTAGTGCAAAATATAATTGGTCTCTGGGGGTGATTGATTCAGTATAGTCTTTGGCTAAAATAGAGTATGCATCAAATGCTTTATCTGCTATTTCCATTTCATAATACGAAAACGCTAATGCCGACTGTTCTATATAGTTCTTTTTACACGCAGTAGCCTTGTAATTGTTTCTATGTGCTATTTCTTCATAGTGCTCTTCTTCCAATAATTTCAATACGTCAGTTTGTCCAAAAACATTCTGGCATGAAAATAGAATTGCTATGTATAAGAAAAATTTATTTATGGGTTTCATATCTGTTGACATTTATTAAATTAGAAATATCTAGGCGCTATAATTCTGTTTTTCGAAACGTATGGTATCATATACTGTATGCCAAATTCATGTGATCCATTTACGTATTGATTTACCGGAGCTAAACGGCTATCGTATGAATAAACAATAGCAAAATCATCTGCTACCTTTGCCATTGCCATAATACCGGCCTCTCCTCCAGTGCGATAAAACAAACCAATTGAATAATTATCTTGATAAATGGCGTGCACATTTAAATCGATTTGTATCGGCATACCTTGAGCCATCTTAATTTGCGTGGTTGGTTTAATTTTAATGTCCTCATTTACATCGTGAACATAACCCGCAACGACATAAAACTGAGTCGTTGCAGCATAGCTAATGTCTACATTGCTTACGGTGTTACTCGGAACAAAAACCATTCTTGGAGCCGCAAGCCCAACAAAAAATCTTTCCGAGTATAAATACGCTCCAAACCCAGTCATTGGTGCATTGATATTGAGGTCATTGTTAACAAAACCAATGTCTGTTGGGTCATCTCGCTCCAATTGGGAAAGATTAATATTGTAATTGTATAACCCCAACCTTAGACCAACTGCCAACCTCATGGTCTTGGTAATTTGCTTATTCCAAGCCCCAGAAAGTGCGATTTGAGTCTCTGTCATGGGACTTGCCACTTTGAACTTTCCAATGCTTCCTGTTTGTAAGTTTAAACCCGCACCAAAATCACCAATTACCGGCGAATGTACACCTACATTATAGTAACGTGGTGCACCCGGAAGATTCAACCATTGAAAGCGCGCAAGACTA
>JAYYCN010000121.1:0-3456 GCA_036161795.1 Bacteroidota bacterium | reverse complement strand
TTCTAAAAGCAATGACAATACCAAGGTCTGGTTTCCATTTTTGAATTTGTTCTTGAAATGTTTCTGCTCTAAGATTCGTGGGTTGTGCAACAGGTAGACCTAGTTCTAAAGCGGTTTCCTTCACATGCGAAGATTGAATTTTCCGACCTCTGCCGGCTTGTTTATCAGGTGCTGTGACAACACCAACAATATTAAAACCAGCGACAATCATGGCCTTAAGCGAGGTAGAAGCGAATTCTGGAGTTCCAAAAAATATCAAACGCATTAAACAAAAGTACAATCAAAACAGAGCATCTGTGATATGCAAATATCTTCTGCTGCAACGGATGTGAATCATTTACTCATTTGGGTGAGCAAACAAAAACACCGAAATTTACGTCTAAACTTTGGGTTTGATTGCTTTTAGACACACCATATTGGTTGTAATGATGTTGGCCTTAAATAGCCAATTATTAGGTAACATAGAACCGATTTTTACTTTGAATAAAGGTCAATATCCTGAGAAAGTCCTTGCCAAGGCGGTGCTCAACTCAATACAAATTTGGGTTTGTGAAGATGGTTTTCGTGTACAACAATTTGATGATAATGAGCTGGAATCATTACACGATAAGTCGGTTGAACAAAAAGACCTTCATGTAGATCAAGTGTGGGTAGAATTCGTGGGTGGTAAAGCTCAAAATATCCATCCCAACGGAGATTCCTCCAAAACGATTTACAATTTTTTTAACGGGAACTCCAAACATTGGGTTGCGGGGTTAAAACGCTATTCATCTTTGATGGTAGAGGAGGTATATCCAGGAATTGATTTGGAAATATCTACAGGTGTTCAAGGGATTAAATACAACTGGATTATTTCAAGCGGTAGATATGAGGATATCAAAGTACGTTATCATGGTGCAAATGTTATCATAAATGAGCGCGATGAATTAGAGATACGAACCAAAACAAATGAGTTATTATGGATGGAGAAAATCCCTGCTGTATACCTTATTTCTAATGCAGAATTAAAGAAAATTGACATGGAATTCCATGTCGACGGTGATCTTGTAGGAATGGATTTTCCAAAACAAACTGAGAAGTCTGAAGTCATAAAAAGAAATAGTGGTACTCAATTGCTTATAGATCCTGTATTGGTTTTCAGTACGTATAGCGGATCATTAGCGGATAATTTTGGATGTACCGGTACCTACGATGACCGAGGGAATGCTTATGCGGGTGGCACGGTTTTCGACTTTGGATTGCCTGCGACGAATGGTGCGGTTCAGATAACATTTGGAGGTGGTGTAAGCGAAAATCTAGGTTACGGTGGAAGTAGAGACGCTGCTATTTTAAAATTCAGTCCAGATGGGAAGGATCTTATTTATTGTACGTATCTCGGAGGATTCAATAACGAGCAGCCCCATTCTATGGTGGTTGACTCGATGATGAATTTGTACGTTATGGGTACCACAAGATCATCCAACTTTCCTGTGTTGCAATCGGGATACGATAACAGTTGGAACGGGAATTATGACTTTTTTGTGGTAAAACTAGATTCATTATGTCAGAATATGTTAGGTGGTACGTTTGTGGGCGGACTAGGAATGGATGGTGTAGGTGCTGATCGGTCTATTCGATCGGTGAACGAATTTCCACTAATTTATAATTATGCAGATGAATTTCGAGGAGAAATTATCACTGATGATAAGCACGTATACATTGGTGGTGTTACCTATTCGAGTGATTTTCCTCATAATGTGAGTGCCGGCAATCCCAATATCTTCAAAAACTCAAATGCCGTTGTTTATTGTTTGAATAGTACCTTGGATGTATTGGAATGGTCCCATATCGTGGGAACCACAAACGATCAATTTGATGCTATTTACGGTGTGGCTTTAGATGGTAAAGGCCGTTTATTTGCGGCAGGTGGAACCATGTCAAAGGGTTTCCAAACTAAATATGGAGGAACAAAATGGTTGAATAATTCACAAATCAATAATTATCCTGATGCCATGTTGTTGTCTTTTGATCAGAGCAACGGTGAATTGATTAATGGGAGGTATCACAGCACGAGTTTGTATGACCAAGCTTATTTTGTTCAAACGGATAACGACGGACGGCCTTATATCTATGGTCAATCCGAAGGAAATTTTGTCGGTATTAATGCAAGGTTTCATGATGATAGGAATACAGGGCAGTTCATTACTCGTTTTAGCAGAGATTTAAGTACGATTGATTTGCAATCGACATTTGGTGCCAACGGGCTTAAACCAAATTTGAGTCCTTCCGCATTCTTAGTAGATCGCTGTGAACGCATATTCATTTCGGGTTGGGGTGGAAATACAAATTCAGCCCTGTATGATGTACTTAACGGAAATGAGAAAACCCATCGAAATAGGGGGAATACTCGAAACTTACCCATTACTCCGGATGCGATTCAAAAACAAACGGACGGTAGCGATTTCTACATTGCTGTATTTGCCAAAGACATGTATGACTTGGCATTTGCAACATACTTTGGTGGGATTACTCGATTTGATTCTGAAGCGGAAGAACACGTAGATGGAGGAACGAGCCGATTTGATAAAAAAGGGATTATTTATCAAAGTCTGTGTGGGGGGTGTAGACAAAACGGAGTTTACCCTACAACACCCGGAGTTTACAGTCCTAATATGCCCAGCCCTAATTGTAACAATGCGTTGTTCAAAATCGATTTTGAAAACCTGAATCAAAAGCCATTGATTCAGGCTGATTTTATTGAGGTTGTTGCTAATGACCTGATTGATATAACCGTGAAAGCCACTGATCCAGATTTGTTTGATACACTCAGGATTTTCGCACGTATTTTGAATTTACCCGCATATTTGGGAACCGACACTCCACAGATAATGTCAACAGAAGGAATTGGTGAAGCTAGCTTGAGGGTATATTGGCCAACGCTTTGTGGTTCTGTTCTGAGTGATACACTGGAAATTGAATTGATGGTTGCGGATTGTGGTTGCCCACAAGCGGACACTATATTCTCTACCATAAAAATTTTGGTAAACGAGCCACCCCCAGTCTTACCGCCGGAAGCCATTTGTGTGATATATGAGCGTCAAAGCAATAGAATGCGAGTAGAATGGCCTGATGCCATTGAGAATGAAGAATATTTCGATTACTGGCTACTGGAGAGAACCAACCCCGATGGGACCACAGAAACAATAGATACCATCCGATCAAATAAGCAGGGATTCTATATAGATGAGGGAATTATTGATCCAAATTTAAACAATTACTGCTATCAGTTGATATCCGTCAATATTTGCGGTAAAAGGGTGCCCTCTCCCTACAAGTGGTGTACAATTGCGGAGCTTAATACTCCGGTTCCATCCGTGCACATGATTAAAGCAACCGTTAAAAATGATCGGTATGTTGAGTTGAAATGGACGCCATCTGATGAGCCCGATTTAAAGGAATATGAAGTCTATAAGTACC
>JAYYCN010000120.1:0-7570 GCA_036161795.1 Bacteroidota bacterium | reverse complement strand
TCTTGTTTTTTTTGATTGGTTTCAACCTACCGCTAATCATGAGTTTCATCC
This sequence comes from Bacteroidota bacterium, assembly GCA_036161795.1. Lineage (GTDB taxonomy): Bacteria > Bacteroidota > Bacteroidia > NS11-12g > UBA955 > VMCP01. Next base: position 7,519 of record JAYYCN010000120.1, on the reverse strand, counting down.
CTAAAGGTGAAATTTATCAGCAAGGAACATGGGTTGTATTGATCATAGGGTTGGGTAAGGTAATTGAGGTTATTGGGTTATTGGCCTATCCGATTATCAGTAACTCAAATTATTATACCTACGGATTCATAAGCTCTGTGGTGAATATTTTTATAGCCATAGTTTTCAATTATATCTTAATCCCTTTATATGGGATAAATGGTGCTGCAATCGCTACATTCTTGACATTTGTTGTTTCAATGATGATTCAAACCGTTATCGTATTCAAGAAAATTGGAATTCAGCCATTTACAGGAGAGCACGTGAAAACCGGTCTGGTCGCTTTGTTTTCGTTGGGATTGATTGTCATTTTTAAAATGAAGGAATTTGATTTGATCGGTTTGATTCTAGGCAATGTGCTGATGTATATCGTTTACATTGCTTGGTATTATAAATCGGCGTACAAAACAGAGGTTAAGAATTTAGTTTTAAACGCATTTAAACGGTCATAAAATAATTTGAAAATGCAGTTTATTCATAACATTATAACCATCCTGAAGGTGATTTATCAATCTAAGTTATCTTCAACAAAGTGGATTCGAAAGAATAATTTTTCACCAAAAGACTTAATCATATTAGGAAACGGACCATCTCTGAATGACGAAATAGATGAACTTAAGAGATTAGCACAAAACCATCATATCATGGCAGTAAATATGTTTGCCATTGGGAACTTATTTCAAACGTTAAAGCCCAGTTATTACTTTTTATTAGATGGTGCTTTTTTTAACTTTTCGAAGGAAGTATTCGAAGATCATTCTACACATCCCAACTTGAAATTCAAGCCTGATTTTGAGCATGTTCAGAAACAAATCAATGAAACATGGCGTACCTTATTTGATAGTTCTTGGGGGATTAAGTTGGTCATTCCTCAGCTTTACAAGCATACCTATATTGTACAAGAGGCCAAGAAACGAGGTTTGCCAATCATGGTGTATAATTACACAGTTCTCAATGGTAGTAAGGGATTATTAAGTTGGTTGTATAATAGAGGACTGGGTTTACCTCAGAGCCAAAATGTCATGAATGCGGCTATAGCTATAGCGGGTTTGATTGGACCTCGTAAGCTATATTTAGTGGGTTTTGATCATACATTTCATTTATCCATAAAAGTCGATGAGAACAATCAACTTTGGAATGTGAGTTCGCACTTTTACACGGATAAAAAGCCTTTAGAACAGCGTTTATTAAATCCTCTTACGAAGAAGTCAGTTACACTTAAAGAGACCTTTTATAGTTTGTACAAGGTTCATAGATCATACGAGGTTGTTCGAGAATTGGTTAGTTCCAGAGGCATTTCCATTTACAATTCAACCAACGGTGGATTTGTAGACGCTTTTGAGAGAAAATTGTTATCCGAAGTTACCAATGATTGACCCAATTCTAATGTGTATCTTTGCGTTCAATTATATCGCTGGGGTTAATCGGAATTGACGGGGTGATTGATTAGCGGTGTAAGCAGGTGGTGTGTTGTAAGGAGGCACCTAAATCTGAACTTTCAATCTTTTAAGAGGCGAAAATAACTACGCCCTAGCTGCCTAACCCGAGTGGTAGAGCAACTGCTAGTTGTCTCGATTTCCTTTACTCATGCCGGAAATCGCTCGAGGCAATCGACACGCATGGGTATGATTTGAGGGTTGCCATAGACTCATTTCATTATTTCTTTGGATAAGGAGTGATGAAGGCTTGGACCGGGCCTTATCACTCACGAAAATTAACCGATTCCTAAACCTGTAGAAAGCGCCAGCAGTCGCACGTTCGGACGGGGGTTCGATTCCCCCTAACTCCACCACCTTAAGGCTTATTTTCCTCAGCCCTGAACAAAATCTCATTCAATTTGCTGTATCTTAGTAAATTGGAGAATGCAATAACATATGATTATGCCTTTCTTGGACTCGGTGCTTCAAACTCCCTGTTGATTCTTCAGCTAAATGAACTGGGTTTACTCAAGAATAAGACCCTAGCGATTATTGAGCCAGACCATAAATTAAGTAACGATAAAACCTTTTGTTTTTGGGCAACACCCGCAGAGGTTGAACAAATGGGTGTGACGGATTTAGTAGATTATCAATGGACTTCTTTGCAAGTAGCAGGTATGAAACCAAGTAGTTTGAACGGACTCATGTATTATCATGTTTCCAGCATCAACCTATATGAAAAAATCAAACATATCATAAACGACCTCGGCAGTTCTGTAAATTGGGTGAAAGAACCTGCATCGGAAGTTACACTGAATGATCGAAAACTTTTCCAAATTAAAACCAATAACCAATCCACATTAGAATCGACGTACCTCTTTGATTCAAGACCAACAAAATGGAAGGATAAAAGGCCTAACCAAGCCTTCCTTTGGCAGTCTTTTTTCGGTTGGAAAATCAAAACCGAAGATCACCATTTTGATCCTGCTGTTTTTAATATGATGGATTTTGATGTTCCTCAAGCAGGTAATACTCAGTTTGTTTACACACTTCCCAGCTCGCCTAAAACCGCCTTGGTTGAGCTTACACGCTTTGGTGTGAATCCCTTAGAAGAAAAAGAATCCGATCAGTTCTTGGAGGCGTATCTAAAAAACAAAGGAATTTCAAAGTATATCATCGAAGAAAAAGAAAAAGGGCGTATTCCTATGTCGACTCTTGATGTAGATGCACAAAATATTTCGGATAGGCATGTTTTATTGGGAGGAGCAGCAGGGAAAGTAAAACCAAGTACCGGGTATGCATTTAAATCGATATGTTTTGATGCCATCCAAATTGCTGAAAACCTTCGACAACAAGTGGACCTTAACTTGCATAGAGATGATACCCGAAGGTTGGGAAGGTTTGCTTTCTACGATAGACTTCTCTTAAAAATATTGGAAGAAACCCCGCACAAAGGCAAGGGTATTTTTGAAGCACTGTTCAACCATGTAGATGCCACTCACGTGTTGAAATTCCTCGAAGAGAAAACAAGCTTAAAGGAGGATATCCAAGTGCTTGCATCACTGCCCAAGTGGCCATTTATTCGGCAGGCTTTTAAGGATATCTACGCAAATTTCGTGACTAATATTCGGGTGTTAATTCCCCTATTAGTTTCCGTATTTTTCATAATCTTTGATTTGTTAAATTGGCAGTTTTTAAGTTATTCTTTTTTGGGATTGGGACTTGTGTTGGTTGGAATACCCCATGGAGCAATGGATCATATTTTACTTCAAGGTAAAGGGGTGAAACCCACCTTTTCCTTTGGGTTTATTCTGTCATATTTATTGAAGGGTGCTCTAATGTTTTTCATTTGGTGGTTGTCACCAGATGCAGGGCTGTGGTTGTTTATTTTGTATTCCGCATGGCATTTTGGACAAGCAGATTTTGAGGAATGGGGCATCTTGTCAAAATTTGGCGCATTTATTTGGGGATTTTGGTTGCTTACTTTCATTTTAACTTCTCACCTTAATGAAACCAACGTGGTGATTTCACAAATAGGAGCTAACACGATACCTGCGTTACCGGGCCTATTACTACAGTCACTTTGGATGGAAATAACGGGTGTTTCAGTAATGGTTTTACTTTTTATCTTGAGGAAATCGAGAATGCTTTTGAGTGTATTGATGCTTATAATTTCAGTGAAACTTCCTTTATTGCTGGCATTCGGTTTGTTTTTTGTTTTTCAGCATAGTGTGCACGGATGGATGCACATTCAATCAAGATTTCAAGAGAGTCATTTTAAGCTAGCACAATGGGCGGCTCCTTTCTCATTCGGCGCGATAGCCATATTTTTCGCATTCTTCTTTCAAGGAGAGCAGTTTTGGAGTGAACAAATAGGTGTGTTCTTTATCTTTCTTTCATGTTTAAGTTTTCCTCACGTTTGGGAAATGCACAGGTTTTATAGGGAACAATAGGATTTATATCACCCTTTTCTGATTTAGTTTCTACCTTTGGTATAACCCTATGAAAAAGAAGAAGCTCGCATTGCATTGGAAAATCATCATTGGTTTATTACTAGGTATCATTTGGAGTATGATATCTGCATCTGCAGGCCTTTCTAGTTTTACGGCCGATTGGATTAATCCATTTGGAGTCATTTTTGTGCGATTATTGAAACTCATTGCGATTCCATTGGTGTTGTTTTCCATTATCACAGGGGTTGCGAGTTTAAGCGATGCCAAGAAGTTAGGTCGTATGGGTGGGAGAACCATAGGGATGTATCTTGCTACTACCGCCGTTGCTGTAGCTGTTGGATTGGTTTTAGCTAATGTCATCAACCCAGGTAAGAAAATCACCGATACCGATCGCCTTCACAATAGAATTAAGTACGAGGTATGGGCCAAGGATAATGGCGTGGTCATTCGCGACAATAAATGTGAGTCGTGTAAGCCAGAAAATGCAGAACTGGTTCGTGAAATTAGAAATTTGGAGCCTGAAACGGATGAGGCAGTGGTGTCTAAAATTGAAGCAGCCAATAAGTTCAAGGAAAGTGGCCCACTGCAGGTTATTGTGGATTTTATCCCAGAGAATATCATAGGTGCATTGGGGAATATGGGGCAGATGTTACAAGTCATCTTTTTTGCTTTGATGTTTGGCTTAGCCTTGATTTCAATTAAGCCAGAAACCGCAGAACCAGCGATTGATTTTTGCTCATCTGCCAATGAAGCATTCTTAAAATTAGTAGAGATAGTGATGCAAGCGGCTCCCTTTTTCATTTTCGCCTTAACGGCAGGTGTATTTTCCCAAATGGCAGGTGATTCCCTTGATACACTTCTGGAATTATTCAAAGGCTTAGGTATTTACATGACAACGGTAATTTTAGGGCTTTTGGTCATGATCTTTGCTTTTTATCCTTTGCTATTGAAGCAAATTCAGAAGAAGAAATTCAAGTACAGAAAGCTTTTTCAAGATTTAAGTCCAGCCCAATTTTTGGCCTTTTCAAGTAGCTCGAGTGCTGCAGCGCTTCCAGTTACGATGGAATGTGTGACCGAGAACATGAAAGTTTCGAAGTCAGTGGCTGATTTTGTGCTGCCCATTGGGGCGACGATGAATATGAATGGCACCAGCTTGTATCAAGCGGTAGCAACGGTGTTTTTAGCACAGATGCACGGAATAGAACTCGAGTTTTCTCAATACCTCATGATCGTGGTAACGGCTACCTTGGCTTCGGTTGGTTCTGCAGCCGTACCAAGTGCCGGATTGGTGATGTTGGTCATGGTACTGAGTGCCATCGGTTTAAACCCTGCCTGGATTGGTATTCTATTTCCTGTAGATCGAATATTGGATATGAGCCGAACCGTTGTAAATGTTACCGGAGATGCAACCGTATCTGCGGCTATAGATCATTGGGAGAAAGATTAACCCTACTTCTCAAGAATGTAAAACAGATTCCCTTCCGCAGGGTTGTCCGTCCATTCCCCGGCATTTTTTACATATCCAATATTGCGTTTTGATACGATTTTAAAGCCTATTTCTTGGATAATATGTTCTAATTCTGCTGCGTGAAAATAATGTAAGTAGGCCACAGCATTACCGCCGTCTTTTTTGTAAAAGACGTCCCCTTCATCGTAACCCATATAATTCAATCCATGACTGTAGTGTATGGATTTTGACGTTACACCCCATTCGTTCTTATTTTCTATGTTAAAAACATCAAAGTAGAATTTACCACCGGTTTTGAGTTCCTGATAAATTTTGCTCAATGTTTCAAATCGCTCTTTACTGTTAGGAACATGTCCGAATGCATATAAAAAGTAACAAGCGTCGTAATACTCCGGTCTTAATTGGTGATCTAGGTACGTGCTATGTATGCCTTCAAATCCCTTCTCAATCGCTTCTTGTACCATTGACTTGCTCATGTCTAAAATACTAACCCCAAATTCTGAGGAGCAGAGGCCACGAATTTCTTCACTTCGTCTTCCAGTTCCCCCAGCAATATCTAACACCATTTTTGGTTTTAGATTTTCAAAATCATCAGCAATGGCCTTATTAATTGCACGTGTGTAGGCGGTGCGAGACTGATGTTGGGTATCAAATGAATCGTATTCTTTGGCCTGTTCGTTATAATAGGATTGCAGCATTTCAGATATTTCTTCTGAACTAGGCGTAGGTAAGATAGGGTAGACAAAATGACTTTTGCCTTTTGCATTTTGTCCTTCAAAAATGAAGGCGTTTTCCCTGAAATATTTAAAGTTCTCTTTTGGTTCCCGAAAGCTGGCATTGGCCGCTTTTTCATTTAAGGTACCCATGTTTTTGGTTACGGGGTCAAACAAAGTTAGGCCATCTAAGTTTTCGAGTGCGGGATAATAGATGTGCAGGGTGATAAGTGCCTTGGTTTTACTGCTGTTGCGAATTAAGTGGATGGTTCCATCTGGTTCGTTCATGATACCGCCTTTACGGCAACACAAGGTTCTAAGTTGTTTGAGCTTACCTTCTTTAAATGAAAACTCAATATTTTCCCCTTCGCCATCCAATACCAACACATAACCGTAAAATCCTGAATGAAAATGAATGGCAGAAGCCGCTTCTGGAGGCCAATACAAAACAGCAACCTCTACAGGATCGAGTAATTTGATGTCCCGGTAATAATCACTGGCTTCGGTTTTTTCATAATCATCCGCATTTTTTGAAAAATCCAACCGATGTACATCTATTGACCTGGTAAGGTCACCTAGCTTTTCATAAGTTATTTCGTTTTTAGAGAGGGTAGAAAATAAGTTTAAAACAGAATGCATGGGCCTTCGAAATTATCGAATTTTAAGACTCAAATGAAAAAGATATCTCATCTTTGAATGTTAAATGTACTTTAAGCAAGTTTCTCTTTTTTGTTTTGGAATCATTTGTACCCTCAAGTTAAATGCCCAACAGCCTGATCTTCATTTTATTGAATGCGAAGGTTCAGAGCAATTCAAGGAAAAGATTAAATCTTTATTCGATTTAGATTCGCTGACCATCAGCCAAGGATTTATCTCTAATAGCTTATTTGAAAACCCCAATACACAACAGGATCAACCCTTATCTGCACTGAGGGTGCGTTTAAAAGATCATTCTTCAAATCTGATCAACTGGTTACCTATTCTATTGGTGGATATGGGTATACCTCCTGAACCTTTGGTGCTTATGGTAGATCCGAATGATTCTATATTGATGGATCGAGTACTCTTTGATACTTCGCTCAGAGGGTCATTGGGTTGGTCAAATGTCACACACATAAAAAACGATAGACTTTGGAAGGATAGTAATATTACGGAATGTATTGACATAGAAGAGTTTTTATTGCCCTTACCCTGTCATCGAGATGAGATTTATCTACGATATTTTTCAAATGAAGACATCAATTTATCTTGGAGTGGATACGAGGCGAACGGATTGAGTTTTGCGCAAACACGCCTGATTATTAGAGATGAAATATTACACCAAAGAGCGTATCATGATAAAGAATGTTATGACCCAATCCACATGACACTGGAATTCATGCATCGGAATACGGATATTCGGGAGGTCACAAAATACTTGCGCTCACT
>JAYYCN010000119.1:0-11765 GCA_036161795.1 Bacteroidota bacterium | reverse complement strand
ATTAAAAAAATCAAAGGGAGATGCTAACATATGGATGTTTTTGGGCTCCTTTGAAGAAGATGAAAACAATTGGGTTTCATCAGCGTGGTTCTTATCGGTAGTGGGCCAATTACTATTTACAGAAGCCAGTAGCTCCAAAGAGATTTGTTCGTTTGTGGGAACAGCTAATTTCCAAGTCCCAAAAAAATTGGGTTTTTCATTGGAAGAAGCGGCAATCCTTAGTAACAAACAAAACGAGTGGAACATCCCCCTCTTTGTGCAAAAGAAGGGACTTGTTTTAGATTTACTTGATGCCAAAGGTATCTCAGCAGGTCATTATAAACTTAGGAATCCTCGCAACTCAAGTTACTTATCGATTGGATTAAATTTACCGAGATTAGAATCCCTTAATGAGTATTATACTCAGGCTGATTTAGAAGCGATGGGGTATACAGTTATAACCTCCGAAGATGGATATAAAATGGCTAATAAGTCCGACTTAATTACTTCTTGGCATTTTATCTGGAAAGTATTGGTAATTATGGCTGCAATCGTCGAGATGCTTTTATTGCAACGTAGGTTGAAAACAAATGCCTAACTTCGCAGCTGATGATATCACAATTAATCATCAAGAATGTGCGATTGGTGAATCCCAATCATGCGCTAGACACCAAGCAGGTTGATATTTTTATCAAAGAGGGTGTTATTCAAAAAATTTCAGAAATGATAACCCTTGAAAAAGAATGTGAAATACTCGACGGGGCTGGTGCTTATGTATCTGCAGGTTGGGTAGATACGTATTCATTTATACCTGACCCAGGGGCCGAATGGAAGGAATCTCTAGAGTCGGCAGCCAAGGCTTTTTCTAAAGCTGGTTTTACCTCTGCGGCTGTGTTTGCAGGTGTGGATCCATTACCTGAAAAACCGGGAGACATACAATCCGTAATCAATAGAAGTGAGTCATTAGAAATTCAAATGTTGCCTTGGGGTTTAGCAACGGAAGGGCGCAAAGGCTTGGAGATGTCGGAGATCTTTGCGATGAAGGAAGCGGGGGCAATTGGAGCCACCGATGGTATGCGAGAACACGCCTCAGATGGTCTGAGAGTAAAGATGTTAGAATATTGTGCTTCTTTGAATATTCCTTATCTGATACATCCCTTTAATCATCACCTGGTGGACTCGGCAATGGTTCATGAAGGAGTGGTTTCAGTGGATTTAGGTATAAAGGGAATACCTACAGCATCTGAAACGAGCGCTTTATTAACCGATATCGAATTGGCGAAATGGTTAAACGTGCCTCTTAGAATTTTAGGAATTAGCTCCAAGGAGTCTTTGGAAATTGTGAAAAAGGCAAAATCCGACGGCTTAGATATCAAGTGTTCCGTTCCCATTATGAATCTGCTCTACGATGAACATGACTTAATGGAATTTGACGAACGTTTCAAGGTGGTACCTCCACTTCGAAGCAGGTCCGATAAGGAAGCTCTGAAACATGGAGTGTTAGACGGTAGCATTAATGCTATCTCCACCAATCATACTCCTGAAGATATTGAATCCCAAAAAAGAGAATTTGAATATGCCGATTTTGGAGCTGACACGCTTTCAGGTTTTGGAGGGATGCTTTTGGAGATATTTGGTGAAATAAATCTTCCTAAGGCTATGCAGGTATTGAGTTCAGGAAATCGAGAATTTCTCTCCTTGCCCTCGGTGGAAGTAGTGGAAGGTGCAAAAGCGGATCTTACCATTTATAACCCAAAACAACTTGAAAATCCTGCAGAAAGTGGGAGTAAGGCGTTCAATAGGTTACAAATCTCAGCAACGGTTACAGGAGGTGTGATAGCGACCATTCGTGGAGGTCGAGTAGTTCATAACCATTAAGTTAGAATTTACCTTCAGTGGAGTTTCAAGAGAAAAATATCGTTGATAAGCCAGCTGGTTACGGTCATAGATTAAAGCAGAGCATATTGGCCTGGTCAAAAAAGCCGAGTGTTTTTCATGGGTCGTTGACCGGTGTACTGCTTTTTGTATCCAAGTTTGTTTTCTACCTTAGCAACAATTGGGAGTTCATTTTTGAACCTTCTTGGATGTTTTTTAGCTTCTTAATTATGGGCATAGCGATGTTTATGGCTCAAAGAGTAGAGAAGCAAGGCGAAGTTCATTACAATTATAAGCAGGCGTTATTTACTTGTTCTAGAATTGTTTTTATCGCCGTATTTATGTCGGTGTTTGCGGATTTTGTATTGTATTACATCGTTGACGGCAGTTTGGCAAGTCAAACATTAAAAATTCAAATCGATAAAACGATATTGGCATTTAATGAATTGCCCGTGAATATGGGTGATACTGATAAAGATTTAATCATCGAAGAATTACGAAAATCAAATCCTGCAGCGCTATCAAGCTTGTTTAGCAACGTATTCTCGAAAGTTTTGATGAACGAGCTATTGGTGTTGATTATAGCCCTGTTTTTTCGTCAAAGAAGGGATTCTAATCAGTGGCTGAAAGATTAATGAATTGAAAGAAATCATCAGCGATAGCAACCCTTGGTTTAAAGAAACAAAGAGCCTAATTGAAAATAATAGGGCAAGAAAGAAATCTGGGAAGTTTGTTGTTGAAGGAATAAAAGAGATTCAAATGGCTTTTGATGCTGGGTTTGAATTAATGGATCTAGCCTGGTGTGATGATCAGTGCTCTGAAATTGAATTCCATTCACAATTCGATACAATAAAGGTCAAGGATGTTAATTTGATCCTATTGTCTCCAAAATTATTTGGAGAATTGGTAGTTCGTGCAAGCGGTCGTAATGCGCTTGGCGTTTTTAGAATGAAGCCACTTTCGGATAACCAACCCCCATTAAAAAATAAGATGCTCATCTTGGTAGCTGAGGGTGTTGAGAAGCCGGGAAACCTCGGAGCCATATTACGAACCTGTGATGCTGCCGGCGTGGATGGTCTTATTTTGGCTGAATCAAAAATTGATGTGATGCATCCTCAAGTGATTAGAAATAGCTTGGGCTCTGTTTTTCATGTGCCCATCTGGATAGCGGATAACCAAAGTAGTTTTGCGTTCTTGACGGAAAACGACATTACGATATACACAACATTCATGCAGCATTCTACCAATCTGTATGATACTCAACTAGCCGATAAAACGGCATTCGTTGTTGGTACGGAGCATGAAGGAGTTTCCCCTTTTTGGGTGGGGAAAGGTAAGAACATAAACATTCCGATGAATGGAGTAATGGATAGTTTAAATGTTTCTGTGGCTTCTGCTTTATTGGTATACGAAGGATTACGACAAATCAAAGAGAATTAACCGATACAAACCATTGATTTTCAATAATTCTGTGATGAATTTCCTATATTGGAAACATGAAGACGGTTTGCTCCATTTTACTCAGTTTCCTATCAGTGGTATCCATGCGTGCTCAAGACACTATGGTTTACAAAAAAGTATTGTCCGGACATAATGGTCCAGTAGAAGCTATCTCATTTTCTAATGATGGACATTACTTCGCTTCAGGAGGTTGGGATAACTCCGTCCGTTTATACTCGATTGACTCAACCCAGCAATTTGAATATTTAAGAACCCTTACAGGGCATCATGCTGCCGTTATTTGTGTAGCAATTAGTTCGGATAATCGTTATGTGGCAACTTCTTCAAAAGATTATACATTCAGCGTATATGAATTAGAAACAGGAAAGTTAAGATTCACGTCGAGAGACCATAAAAAAGCAGTTACTCAGGTGTTTTTTGACCCGTCTTCTCAGTTTCTAATTACGGCTTCTGAGGATGGTACGGCCCGTGTTTATCGGGTTGAAGACTTGGAACAAGTTAGTCCTAAATCACTCGAGTTGAAATATGATTCAAAAATTAACGGCGCACAATTATCTCCAAGAAAGGGCAAATTTCTAATTGCAACAGACGATACTAAGGCGGTCGAAATTGATATCAATGGAAAAATCAGTGCAAGATTCGCAGGTCATAAGGCTCGAGTAGGGTGCTTGGATGTTTCACATAATAGAAGAATTTTAGCAACTGGTAGTGATGATAAAACCATCAAGCTTTGGGATATAAAAACGCGCAGGTTGCGTTACACCTTAGAGGGCCATGGTTGGAAGGTTACATCAGTGCATTTTTCAGAGGATGATCGTTATTTGATTAGCAGTTGCAACAATGGAGAAGTCAAAATCTGGGATGTCAAACTCGGCCATGAAGTTTCTGACCTACCCAAACTAGGAACCAATGCTAGACAAGCCATATTTTCTCCCGATATGAAACGCATTGCCGTAGCGACATTTCAATCAGGAAGTAAGTTCGGTCCCATAATCTATCAAACTCCGTACGAGAAACAATCACGTAAAAAGAAATCAACAAAGCGTCCAAAGAAGAAATGAGTTAGATTGTATCTTTGTACAATGAGCGACGCATTAAATAGTGAAAAAGCACCAGAACCCGTAGGGCTGTATCCACATGCAAGACGTGTTGGTGATCTCCTTTTTTTAAGTGGAGTAGGACCAAGGTCTAAGGGGTCAAAGGAAATTCCTGGTGTTACACTTGATGAGCAAGGAGAAATTGTTTCTTACGATATCGAAGCACAGTGTCACTCTGTTTTTCAAAATGTACGTTGGATATTAGAAGCTTCTGGTTCTGCTTGGGAAAATATGGTAGATGTGACGGTTTTCTTGACCAATATGAAAGATGACTTTAAAACCTATAATCGACTATGGGCAGAATACTTTGGAGACAATCCCCCATGCCGTACTACTATCGAGATCAACTGCTTACCTACACCCATTGCAATCGAATTAAAAGTGATTGCTACAGTGGCCGGTGAATAACTAGACTTCCTTTACTATCCTACTCTGACTAGTTTTGTGTAGTGGGATGGAATGATTCAGTAACGGAATTTATTGCCTACTTGAGCAAGAATCGTAGAATGAGCGAGCACACGTGTGTCGCTTATGAACGGGATTTGCAGCAGTTTGGTGATTACCTGAGTTCTGTTGGAATCAATCAATTAGATGGAGTTAAATCCAATTACATTCGTTGGTGGATGAGTGAATTGATGGAGCAGGGAATTAAACCGCGCACTGTGAATCGTAAATTATCTGGTCTTCGAACATTTTTCAAATACCTTAGGCAGCATGATATGCTCCAACACGACCCAATGTCTCGCGTTGTTCCCCCGAAAACAGCGAAGTATTTGGTAAAGGATATCCCTCGTGGAGATTTAGAAAATATGTTCGCACGCTTTCCCTGGGAGGAATTTGATACGGGTGGAAGAGATAGACTCTTACTGTTGATGTTATATACCACGGGTATGCGATTATCTGAACTAATTGGCTTGAAGAAAACGGATATTGATTTCAGTCGTAATCAATTACGTGTTTTGGGGAAGAGGAATAAAATAAGAGATATTCCATTGCATCCTGAACTCGCTGATACACTTGTTGCGTTTACAAAAATGCAGTCTTCGAAATGGGTATTTTCAAGATCAAATGGTGGACCATTATACCCAGTTTTAGTATATCGTCTGGTTAATAAATACCTTAAGTTGTTCTCTTCAGCTTCAAAATTAAGTCCACATGTTCTCCGTCATTCTTTTGCGACGCACATGTTGAATAACGGAGCTAATTTAATGGCCATTAAAGATCTTTTAGGTCATTCAAGTTTAAGCGCTACTCAAGTGTATACCAAGAGTTCATTTGAAAAGTTGAAGCAAATTCATAGCTTACATCCCAGGAAATAAAAAAGGCGCCCAATTAGGCGCCTGTATATAATGATTCTGGGTTGAATTACCCTTGCATTTCTTGAGTTTGCATTTTTTGTTTGTAGGCTGCTTTGATCTTTTGCATTCTACGTGTAACACTTGGCTTTTCAAAAGCTTGACGCTTACGAAGTTCTTTAACCACACCGGTTTTTTCATATTTTTTCTTGAACTTCTTCAACGCTTTTTCCAAGGAGTCATTCTCTTTTACATTTATTTGTAGCATAGGTGTTTTTTCAGATTGGGATGCAAATATACAGATAAATCAAATAATAATCAATCCTTCAGTACAGCTCTTGAAATAACGAGCTTTTGAATTTCAGAGGTGCCTTCGCCGATGGTGCATAGTTTGCAATCGCGATAGAACTTTTCAACTGGGAAGTCCTTAGTATAGCCATAACCTCCAAATATTTGAACTGCTTCATTTGCGCACATAACGCTAGCCTCGCTGGCGTAGTATTTAGCCATGGCACTTACCTTATTCACACTTTTTCCTTTGTTTTTAAGATCGCAGCTTTCTTGTATCAATAATTCCGAAGCCTCTATTTGAGTAGCCATATCGGCTAATTTGAAAGCTATGGCTTGGAAGTTTGAGATAGGTTGACCGAATTGTTCGCGTTCTTTCGAATATTTCAAAGCCGCTTCGTAAGCCCCTTTTGCAATTCCTAAACTTAATGAAGCGATAGAAATACGTCCACCGTCTAATACTTTCATGGCTTGAATAAATCCATCTCCGATTTTACCTAGGATGTTTTCTTCTGGAACTCGGCAATCTTCGAAAATCATTTCTGCTGTCTCTGAAGCGCGCATCCCCAATTTATTTTCTTTTTTACCTCCAGAAAATCCAGGGGTATCTCTTTCTACTACAAAGGCAGAGATGCCGTGAGAGTCAAGTAAATCACCGGTTCTAGCAAGAACAACGGCTATGTCTCCAGATATACCATGTGTAATCCAGTTTTTAGCTCCATTTATCACAAAGTGATTTCCATCTTTTTTAGCCACACATTTCATTCGCATGGCATCGGAACCAGTATTTGCTTCGGTAAGACCCCAAGCACCAATCCATTCAGCGCTCGATAACTTGGGCAACCACTTCTTTTTTTGTTCTTCATTGCCAAATTGCAGGATGTGACCTGTGCAAAGGCTATTGTGAGCTGCCATCGATAAACCTACACTTCCACATACTTTAGCCAATTCTTCAATAGCTGCTGCATATTCAAAATAACCAAATCCAGAACCTCCATAGTTCTCAGGAACTAGCATTCCCATAAGGCCCAATTCGCCGAGTTGTTTAAAAATGTCAACAGGAAAAGTTTGACTTTCATCCCATTCCATCATATCCGGGCGGATATGTTTTTCAGCAAAGTCTCTGACGGTTTGTCTAACCATGCTGACGCTCTCGTTTTCTTGAAAGTTCATAGTCTTGATTTATTTCAAAAATAGGGTTTTACACCTGCTGTGAAAAGAATAATGTGTTAGGAGTGTCATTTGTTTGGTGAATGAGCAAAACGTAGATAAGGTTTGAGTTTTACACGGTCAATTTCTGTAAAACTCAACATGTTCATGAATAGTTTTTGAGTAATCGGTCCGTGTACTTTTCGGAACTCCAGGAGATTCTTTGCTTTGTGCTTACCAATGTATGGATGTGCATATAGTCTTCTGATGTTTAATTCTACAAGGGATAGTTTTTTTATCTTGTTGAGATCTACTATCCAAATGATGCGTTTGCTGCAATACAGTTGAGAATCTATATAAGGGATTTCTCTTAATTGCACCCTCGATACAAACCCTCCTAATCGATCTCTGTATCGAATGATGCTTTTTGCTGTGTAGGCACCAATGCCCGGTAGATGTTCTAGGGTTGTACTATCAACAGAATTCAATTCAATGGTGTAGTGCTCTAGAATTTTTTCCTCACCCAAAGGATTTTTTCCTACGCTCAAATACAAACTATCCCAAAAAGTAGTTTCATTTATATTCCTTGGGTCGGCGTTCCAAGTGGCAATAGATTGACTTCTGATGTCGCGCGGGTTATTTTGTGATTCCGCTTGTTTTAGAACTTCAATAAAAACGCTATGCCGGTATTTCTGTTGGCTATGGATAATTGCCATAATGACTCCCAGCCATAAAACACTTAGCAGGATGCGTTTCCACAGGGGGCGCTTAAGGGGTTTGAAACGGGTCAAAAAAAGAGGGGTGATTTTCACCCCTCCAAGCTATGCAAATTCAGCAATTTTCTCTTTGCGATATTCGCCAGAATCAAGTTTGTGTTTTATGGATTTGAAGGATTTAATGGTATACTCTACATCCTCCAATGTATGAACAGCAGTTGGAATTAACCTGAGCATGATTACTCCTTTGGGTACCACAGGGTAAACAACAATACTGCAGAATAAGTTGAAGTTTTCTCGCAGGTCTTTTGTTAAATGAGTGGCTTCCGGGATTGTCCCATTCAATAGAACAGGGGTCACAGGTGTCGTGGTATTCCCAATATTAAACCCAGCGTCTCTTAAACCGTTTTGGAGTGCATTCACCACCTTCCAAAGATTTGCTTTAAGTTCAGGTTGAGTCTTTATAAGTTCAAGTCGTTTAATAGAACCAATGACCATCGGCATGGGAAGACTCTTTGCATAAATTTGAGAACGCATGTTATATCTCAAGAATTTTATCACCTGAGGTGTTGACCCAATGAATGCTCCTATGCCTGCCATAGACTTAGCGAAGGTGGAGAAATACACATCAATTTCATCCATACAGTTTTGTTCTTCACCAGTTCCAGCTCCAGTTGCACCCATGGTTCCAAAACCGTGAGCATCATCCACAAATAACCTAAAATTATATTTTGCCTTAAGGGCAGCAACTTCTTTCAGTTTACCTTGGGATCCACTCATTCCAAATACTCCCTCCGTGATTACCAATATTCCTCCACCGTTGGCCTCTGCCAGACGAGTAGCGCGCTGAAGTTGTTTCTCTAAACTTTCAATATCGTTGTGATTATACACAAAACGCTTACCCATATGTAATCGCACACCATCTATGATGCAGGCGTGTGATTCTGCATCGTATACAATGATATCGTGGCGATCCACTAATGCATCAATGGCACTTAATACACCCTGATATCCATAGTTCAACAACATGACTTCAGGTTTGCCAATGAAATCAGCTAGATCATTTTCAAGTTGTTCGTGATAATTACTATTTCCACTCATCATACGAGCTCCCATTGGATAAGCCATGCCGAAATTCTGAGCCGCTTCAGCATCTGACTTCAAAACTTCTGGATGATTCGCTAACCCCAAATAGTTATTCAAACTCCAGGTTAATTTTTCACTTCCTCTAAACATCATTCTTGGGGCAATTGGCCCTTCAAGCTTTGGGAAGGTGAAATATCCATGAGCGTCATCGGCATGCATACCTAGTGGCCCCATTCTTTGTTCGAGTTTACTAAAGATGTCTTCCATGAAATACAAAAATAACACCAAAATTCCAGTACTCAGAAACCTATTACCCAAGTAACTGGAACTTTCCCCCATGTTTTCTTATTCATTTTCCAGTTTTTTACGGTTTGTGTTTTAATGTAGTGTTGGGTTCCGTGGAGGTCTACAGCCATGGTTAATGAAGTCTCTTGCGGGAGTAATCGTAATAGATTAGAGAAGGTTTTATCTGTACGGTATGGGGTCTCTATAAAGCTATGTGCATAGCCGCGCCATAGGCCATTTTGTAAAGTTTGAATCCACGCCTTCCATTCGCCTTCTTTAACGGGTGAATAACCGTGAAATATGAACTTTTGCCCACTTAGACCTGACGCTTGTAGGGCAGTTATCACAGCGTTTGGACCCACCATTGGAAATAGTTTTCTGTCGTTTAGATGGGCCCATAAAACCACTCGATGACCGGGGTCTGCGATGCAAGGTAAACCCGCTTCTGAAACCAATCCGATGGGTTCGTTCTTCGGGATGGAATTTAAATCTTTAATGAGGTCTATTTCCTTTCCTCGGTGGTTGTGCTCGAATATTTCTAACTCATCTATGACTATCCCCAATTTAAGTGATGAAATATGTCTTCGAAGAGTTCTTGCGTTTTCCGCAATCCAATATTTGATTTTTTTGATTTCTTGATCAGCGAATTCGGTTCTGTATTGGATCAAACTTTCATCTCCAATAGGAAGTGGAACCAAATAAACCAAACCCGGTAATTTTTCCGTCATGTCATACAAAAGTCGGTAATCTCAGATAAAAAGGAGATAAACAAAAAAACGATCAAGGGAATAACTTCTACCTTTGTGGTGTGAGTTTTATAGGAAAGCTCCAAGAGCGTTGGAAGGTAGATTCCCCTTGGAAGGTATTAGTCATTCTTACTGTGTTTACTTTGACAGGAACAACGGTAGTTTACCTAAAACGTTTCATCAAACCGTTAATGGGCGATTTTTGGTGGTTTGATTTACTTTATTACGTAGCCATCTTGCCGTTTTACAATCTCATCTTGTTGGTATATGGTTTTATTTTTGGTCAAGGACGTTACTTTTTAGATTTTGAAAAGCGGTTTTTCTCTAGAATTTTCAAACGCAATAAATCATGAATCTGACGAAAGAAAATATTCTGAAAGCATTGCAAAATGTCGACGATCCTGATTTGAAAAAGGATATCGTTACCCTTGGGATGGTTGAAAATCTTCAGGTAGATGGAAAGGACGTTTCCTTTGATTTGGTATTAACTACACCTGCTTGTCCCATGAAAGATACCATGGTCAAAGCCTGCGAAACAGCCATCGTCTACATGGTTGATAAAGAGGCCAATGTGCGTGTGAATGCCACACATCGTGTGAAACAAAACGAGCGGACCGATGATGTATTGAGTGGTGTGAAGCACGTGATTGCTGTTGCATCTGGAAAAGGCGGCGTAGGTAAAAGCACCTTATCTGCTTCACTAGCTTTGAGTTTGTCCAAGATGGGAGCAAAAGTTGGTCTTTTGGATGCCGATATTTACGGACCGTCTGTCCCCACATTATTTAACGTACATCAATCCCCAGAAATGCGCGAAATTAATGGAAAGAATACCATGATACCGTTGGAATCTCACGGCATCAAACTCTTGAGTATCGGATTTATGACAGCACAAGGACAGGCAGTTGTTTGGCGGGGACCCATGATATCAAGCGCGTTCAAACAATTCATCAACGACGTTAATTGGGGTGAATTGGATTATTTGATTGTTGATTTACCACCAGGAACAGGCGACGTTCAAATTACCTTAGCACAGCAAGCCCCATTAACAGGGGTTGTAGTGGTTACCACACCGCAACAAATGGCCACGGAAGATGCACGAAGAGCCGTTGATATGTTTCAATTAGATGCTATTGCGAAGCCCATCATCGGTGTAGTAGAGAATATGTCGTATTTCACCCCTGATGATGCTCCCGACAAGCAGTATAATCTTTTTGGAAAGGGTGGAGGAAAAAAACTGGCAGATGAAATGGGCTTGCCATTTTTAGGAGAATTACCATTTGTACCATCCGTTGGAGAGTCTGCGGATAATGGTATTTGGGATGTGGACTCAAAATATATGGATCCGTATATTCAAATTGCTCAGCAGGTTGCGCAACAAATTAGCGTAATGCAGCACGCTAAATAGTTCAAGAAAAAGGAAATTAATTTATCTTTGTTGGAATGAGTCTCGATCAAGAAATCGATAAAGTACTGGATTCCATCCGACCTTATTTACATGCTGATGGCGGAGACGTAGAAGTTGTGGAGGTAAAGGAAAACAAAGACGTTGTTCTTAGACTCACCGGAAACTGCAGTTCATGCAATATGTCTGAAATGACCATGACCGCAGGTATCGAAGAAAGCCTAAGACGATCGATTCCCGACTTAGGTTCAATCACGGCGGTAAAAGAGTAACTAAACCCGTCTGTTCATCCCTTCTTTCCAATGTGTTTCGCAACGAGCTTGATATGCATTGTTGTGACCAACTATAACCAAGTCTTCTGATTCAATTGTTCTGTAGGTATATCG
>JAYYCN010000118.1:0-3620 GCA_036161795.1 Bacteroidota bacterium | reverse complement strand
TTAGATCAAAATAATGTTTTTTTAGCTTATGTGCTTTATCGGCGATTCGTTTATTCAGAAAATAAGGCAAACAAGAAACTACAGCATCGTGTTTTGAAAGTAGTTTTTCAAAAAGGGAATCATCGCTTACATCACCCTTGGTAGTAGTGAATGGTAAATTAAAGGGGTAATGAGGATTGTTTTGATCCAACCCAGTAACCTCAAATCGTTTACTAAGCATAACCCCGACCAAACACCCTACTTTCCCTAAACCTACGAGTAGAATCTTTTTCATTCTTAGCAAGTTAGGGCAAAAAAAGTGGAACTCTAATATGGAATTTTAAAAGGGTGGGTGTTGCGGTTTGTTGCCTAGTATGGTTTCAATCTCTTGCATTATATCTTCTGTGAGCATGGGTTCCACTTGTAATGCTTTCAAGTTTTCAATTAACTGTTGCTCCTTTGTTGCTCCTAAAATAACCGTAGAGACATTCGGGTTTTTTAGACACCAAGCGATGGCTAAGAGTGGTAAACTGGTTCCGAGTTCATTTGCGAAAGTTCCTAGTTTTTTCACCTTTTTAATGTTGCTTTCGTTAATGATGATCTCGTTCAACCAACTCAATTCATCCCTCTCTAAACGAGATCCTTTCGGAACACCATCATTGTATTTCCCCGTGAGTAAGCCACTCGCCAAGGGACTCCAAATGGTGGTTCCTAGACCTACTGTTTTGTATACTTGACTGAATTCGACTTCAAACTTGTGCCTCGTCAACATATTGTATTGAGGTTGTTCCATTACAGGTCCAATGAGGTTGTATTGTTTGGCCACCATGTGCGCTTCCATAATTTCCTGTGCGCTCCATTCAGAAGTTCCCCAGTACAATATTTTACCTTGCATGATTAATTGGTGCATGCTCCAAACGGTTTCTTCGATTGGGGTAGATTTGTCGGGGCGATGACAGAAATAAAGGTCAAGATAGTCCACTTTTAAGCGCTGAAGTGCTTGATTGCATGCTTCGATGATGTGTTTTCTATGCAGGCCTTTCTGTGTAGGAACCTGAGCTCCAGCACCAAAAAAAACTTTGGACGAAACAATGTAAGAATCTCTAGACCAAGATTTATTTGATAAGATATCTCCCATCACTTTTTCGGATTCTCCGTCGGCATACGTCTCAGCATTATCAAAAAAATTTACACCTTGATCGTAAGCGATATCCATTAACCTCTCACTGATATTATTCTCTATTTGGTTGCCGAAGGTAATCCATGAGCCAAAACTCAAACGACTTATGGGCAGTCCCGTCTTACCTAAATTATTGTACTGCATGATACAAATTTAATGGTATCTGATCACCTGCAATGAACTGTTTCAAATTAATATTGTTCTTATTGATACACAATGTTTTCGGAAGAAAATAAACGAAGGTTTGAGCTCTTTTTTACCTATTTAGGGATATCGCTATTTGTGATTCACTTCATGGTGATTCAGTGTATCCAGTTAGGGTATATAAATGCCGGCCTATTGCCATCCAATTTATTTGGAAATCCATTTTCATCCTTGTTCACACCATTTAGTGTTTTACTCGTTTATGAGGTTTATTTACTTATTTATTATTTGCGCAAGAGCTATTCTAAATCTGTTTCCAAGCAGATTGAAATAATGGCACTCATATTGTTGAGAAATAGCTTTAAGGATATCGGTAAACTCATGCAAGGGCACACTCCTTTTTTAGAAAGTGATTTAATCAAGGACTTAACGGGTTTTGTATTGCTTCTGGTGCTTTTATGGGCTTTCTATCACTTTAGTCTCAATCGGAATGGTTTTAATTATACCCTGAGTGAGTCTTTCATCAAACTAAAGTTGAGAATGTCAGTGGCATTGTTTTGGATTTTCATTGCGCTGTCCATTTTCTCAATGAGTGAATGGTTTTACAGCTTAATAAACTACCAGAACATAAGTGACATTCAAGATCCATCACATGTATTTTACGCTGAATTTTTCACCTTATTGACCTTTATTGACGTGATTTTGTTGCTAAGCAGTGCTAGCAATTTGAGTAACACCATTCTCGTGATCAGAAACTCTGGATATGTATTAGCGACTCTTTTGATGAGAATATCATTTAGTCTAACAGGCTGGGAAAGGATAATGGCGGTAATATTTGGTGCAGCAGTGGCTGTATTCATGCTTTGGATTAGTGAAAGAAGTGCATTTCATCAGCGTAGCACCTAAGGATATCATTATATATTACTAACTTGCCTCTATGGTGAGACCTGGTGTTTTATTATTGATAGGGATTCTGCTTCCTGTTGTGCGTTTTTGTAATCGATTCTGAATCAGCAGACTTCGTAAGTCCTATGTCTAATCGATCAGATAATGAAAATATTTAATTTTTTTTTAGTTGTCCTGATATCAATATTACTTTTCTCATGTGAAGGGAATACGGATCGTTATTACCATATAAAAAACGAGAGTTCAGATAGTGTGCGTCTTATTGCCGAGGGAAGTTGGTATCAGTCGGTTATCGATACCATGATTGCTCCCAATACGTTTCTCGCGTTTTATTCAACATCCAGTCGTGGCGGTAATTCTTATGTCGATTACGAGCCGGGGTATGCATTTCTTCGATTTGAGATTACAAATACAGATTTAGATACCTGCATGCAGGATTATAATAATAACGAAACATGGTATTCCGGTGCGACGGAGCTTTCTAAAATTCCTTCAAACTATCGACACGATTATGTGTTTACTGTAAAAGACGAGCATTTTAAATGAGTAACACCTATTTCACCATTGATTATTTTGAGTTTTTCATAGAGCTCGCATTGAATAATCAAAAATCTTGGTTTGACGAAAACCGCAAGACATATGAGAAAGTGGTTCGTCCGCAATTCTTGGGATTTGCTACGGATTTGAGAGAAGCACTTGCAGAGAAGAATCCAGCTTTTGGAAACTTGGACATTAAGAAATCCATCTTCCGTATTAATCGCGACATCCGTTTTTCGAAGGATAAATCCCCGTATAAAACTTTCTTTTCCGCAGTATTTAGCCCGCACGGAAACAAAAGCATGAAACCACAAGGTCTCTATGTAGAAATTGGTCCAGAAAAATGTGGTTTATACAGTGGCTCTTACATGCCAGAAAAAGAGGAATTAGCCAAAATTAGAGCACGTATTTTTGAGGAATCTGATCGATTCAATGAGATCATCAATGAAACTGATTTCAAAAAATACTTTGGTGAAGTCAAGGGTAGTAGAAATAAGAGAATCGATAAACAATGGATGGCAAAATCCGAAGAGCAGCCTTTCTTGTTAAACAAGCAATTTTACGTTCAGCATTTTTTCGAAGCAGAATATTGCCTGAAAGGTGGTTTGATAGATAAATGCCTGAAGGTATATGGTGCTACACAGTCTTTCAATGACTTTCTTATTTGAGAATTAATACATTTGTTTATGAGGTATAAGTTCGGTGCAAGCATCCTATTCAGTTTGGGGATGCTCACAAATTCATTCTCCCAAGTCGTAGAATTTGATAACCCCACGGGTCGTAAGGAATATGAAGTTCAACGATTATCCGATCCTCAAACTGGTGAGATCCCCCCCAATATCCGATTCAAAGAGATTGCTTTTTTTAATACGAA
>JAYYCN010000117.1:0-10607 GCA_036161795.1 Bacteroidota bacterium | reverse complement strand
GTAGTGAAAGTAACCTTAACGATGCTACACTCACTTATAAGTGGTCATTTGGAGATGACTCAACAGCAACTGTTTCCAAACCAAAGCATACGTATTTGAATTTTGGTTTCAAGACCATCACGTTGATTGTAACTAATGCAGACGGATGTCCAGATACGCTTGTGCGTAAAGTAGAAATCAAACCAGAGCCGATTGCAAAGTTTGTTATTGACGATGCTGCCCAATGTGTAAATACCAATGTCTTTACATTTAACGATACGACCGTTATGCCTGTGAGAGGCGGTAGTCATATTGCTCAATGGTTTGTAAGTGATGGACACTATGCGGATAGCTCAAGTACCATTTCACATCGCGTTGATTCGGCCAAAACCTATACCATGAAGCTCATCGCCATAAGTGAATATGGTTGTAAAGATTCTATTGAAAAGCCCTTCCGTGTTTATCCTAAACCAATAGCAAAGATTGAATATCTTTCGGTGGATTCTTGTTTAACATCAACTGGCAAATTCAAAGCCTCGAATACGGCATCCAATGGAATTAAAAATGCACGCTGGTTATTCTCAGATAGCACAAGAGCTACTGGAGAAGAAGTGAATAAGAAGTTTGTTAATCATGGTTCGAAGTGGGTCGAGTTGATAATTGAAAATGCCAATGGGTGTTTTGATACCACCCGATTCGAATATAACATACATCGCAATCCGAAGTCATATTTCTATGTAGGTAATTACAGCCAGTGTTTGAATGGAAATGAATTTTCGTTCTATGATACATCCCAAGCGATTGATGGTACATTGGATAGTGTATTATGGTATTTTGCCGATGGCAATTCAAAGCAAGCATTATCTGGGTCCTCTACACAGTATAGTTTCACTGTCGCACGATCTTATCGAGTGAGGATGTTAGCATTTAACTCTTTCGGATGTCAGGATTCTATGGAACAAACCGTTGTGGTAAAAGCAAACCCTACCGCTGACTTTGACATTAATAACTCAAATCAATGTTTAAAAGGGAATAGCTTTGAGTTAACCAACAGGACATTATCGAATAACGGAAATCCAGGAATGTCATTTACTTGGAGTTTAGGCGATACCACATCCAGATCTTCGAAGAATGTAACAAAAAATTACACGTATCACGGAGCAAAGTCTGTGCGTTTGATTGCTACAAACACAGACGGGTGTTTAGATACCGTAATTAAATCAGTCACTGTATACCCCATGCCTGTGGCAAAAATGGATATCAATACCGTTCAGCAGTGTGTGAATCAAAACGCCTATACGTATACGGATAACTCAACCATTGCAGCGGGAGGAGGTAACCTATCTCGAGTATGGAACTTAGGAGATGGAAATGTGTCCAACCGAAAAGTTGTAAGCAACAAAAACTACACGGCGGCCAAAAACTTTAATATCAGATTGATTAGTAAATCCAATCTTGGTTGCGCCGATACCTTAGTTGAGATTATCACGGTTCTTCCCAAACCCAATATTTCGTTTAATGTGAATAGAGATACCCAGTGTTTGGTTGGAAACACCTTTAAATTTTCGAATAACACCAGTATTGTTTCTGGTGGAGGTACCTTGAGCTACGACTGGAACTTTGGTGATGGTTCAACTTCACAACAAACACATCCAAGTTATCGCTTCGGTCAATTTGGGACCTACACGGTTAAGATGAAATCAACCACGCAGAATGGCTGTGTGGATAGTTTAAAACGCATCGTAAAAGTGGTGGCGAATCCAGACGTAAACTTTACCTTTTCTTCCCCAAGTAAACAGTGTAATTCAGTTGATACCTTCAAAATTAACAATCAAACTGGAGCTCGAAATGGCTTTGCTTTAAATTACATGTGGGACCTTGGCGACTCTACTGTATCAACAATCGCTGAGCCTGTGAAACATTACGCTCAATCAGGAACTTACACCTTGAAGCTAATTGCTCAGAATTCCACGGGTTGTAAGGATAGTGCTTCCAAATCGGTGACGGTTTATGCAGATCCAGTTGCAGATTTCGCCATCAATGATGCAGGTCAATGTTTAGCTAATCAGAACTTTGAGTTTACCAATAATTCTGCCATCTCATATGGAGGTGGTACCCTGAGTTATCAATGGAAATACGCAGATACGCAGTGGAGTACGACAAAGGATGCCAAGCGCAAATTTACCCTGGTAAAATCTTATCCGATTAAGTTGATTGTGAGTAGTAGTGATGGTTGTAAAGATTCCATTAAGAAGAACATTCAAGTATTCCCTCAACCGGAGGCTAACTTTTCGATTAATAAGGATAAACAATGCTTACACAACAATAAGTTCAATCTTACCAATAATTCGAAAATTTCAACCGGTACCTTGAGCTACGACTGGAATTATGGAGATGGAAAAGGTGGGCAGTTGGTAAGCCCTGAAAAGGTGTACGAGAAATTTGGAACCTATTCCATCAAATTGAAGTCAGTTTCTAACAGAGGTTGTCTGGATTCTATTGTGAAGTCAATCACAGTTCATTCCCAACCGAATGTGTCCTTTACGCTGTCAGATACAAGCATGTGTTTGTACAATAACGCTTTCACTTTCACGAATAAAACGTCCAATGATGATAACTCTGCATTAACCTATTTGTGGTCATTTAGCGATGGAAATACTGCAACAACGAAAGATGTTACAACCTCATTCAACGAAGCGGGTCGTTACGTGATTAAGTTAAAAGCAAACAGCGCATTCGGGTGTATTGATAGTTCCGTTCAAACGGTTCGTATCTACCCGCAGCCATTACCTTCCTTTGTGATTAAAGAGCCATTCCAGTGTCTAAATAACAACGGATTTGAAGTTACCAATAATTCAAAAATTGCTAGTGAAGGCGGTACCTTAAGCTATAGTTGGACATTTGGAGATGCTAACAACAGTACATTGAAAGAACCAAAATGGAAGTATTCCAAACACGATTCTTTCGATGTTAAGTTAGTGGTAAAATCGAGTTTTGGATGTTTGGATAGTTTGAGTAAGCAATCGGTTGTTTTCCCTGAACCAACGGTTGAATTTACCCTTAATGATTCCATTGGTTGCTTGGGTACACATACGTTTGCGATGGCCAATTTGTCTACAGTAGATTACGGATCTTTAATCCACCGCTGGTCATTTGGTGACGGTAGCAATTCTGTGGGTCTAAGTCCTAAAGTCACCTACAGTACGGATGGACTATTTAAAATCAGATTGGTTACCACAACCAATCACGGATGTACGGACTCTGCCTTTGATCAGGTGCGTGTTTATCCGGACCCTGAAGTGCGCTTTGATATTGATGATAATGTACAATGTTTGTTAAATAACAAATTTAACTTTACGAATAAATCCAATATTAAGTATGGTACTTTGAGTGACGCTTGGACATTCGGAGATAAGCAGTCATCCAATAACAAGAGTCCAAATCATACCTACGCGGACTATGGTATTTATACCGTGAGGTTGATCGTAAGTAGTGATAAAGGGTGTATAGATTCAACCCAATCTGACTTAAGGGTTCATCCGCAACCAGAGGCGGTTTTTACTTTCAATGATTCAATTCAGTGTCTTAACGATAACGATTTTGTTATGGAGAATTATTCGAGCATTCCAGAAGGATATCTCAAAAGTTTCTGGTCTTATGGTGACGTGAGCTTCTCGAGTAATTCGGTGGGAAGACACACCTATAAATCTGCAGGTGAATTTACTGTACGTCTTGTAGCGCGTTCTCCATTTGGTTGTACCGATACCATGGAAAAAATATCGGTGATAACAGAAATACCAGTTATCAAATTCACCTTGGATACCAATCAACTCTGTTTGAGAGGCAATGTATTCAAGGCAACCAATAACTCAATTTACAATGGTGTAGAAACTGTGGATTATGTTTGGTATGCAAGCGATGGTTTCACCAAAACAGTAACCGACTTTCATCATAACTTTACGAACCCAGGTAAGTTTGAAATCAAACTAATCGGAACCACAACAGAAGGATGTGCGGATTCGATAAGTAAAATGATTACCATCTTCCCACAGGGAAAATCAAAAATCACAATTATCGACAGTGTTCAATGCTTAAAGGGTAATGATTTCATCTTTGGTAATGAATCCAGAGTCGACGGAGCGCGTTTTGCATTGATGTCTTGGGATTTTGGAGGTGTATTTGTAGATACGGTATTTAGTATTTCACCCAATCGATTCCAGTTCCCCGCAGTGGGGAAATATGATGTCACATTGATTACTACGACAGAATACCTATGTCAAGATACCAGTAAGGGTAGTATTGAGGTAACTCCTATGCCAGCAGCACAAATGAAAGTAAATGATGTATCACATTGTATTAACGAGCAGGTATTCGAGTACACGGATGTTTCGACCAAACCAACAGGTTACACCAATGAATGGCTATACGATAAGAAAATCAAGAATAACTTGGATACCTTGAGACCCACGTTTGGATTACCGGGTATCTACAACATATCTCTAGTTGTTAAGACAGATTTTGGTTGTACAGATACAAGCAAGAGTATTGCGCGCGTTTTAGATACCCCAAAAACAAGGATTAATGTAAATAATAATGAGCAATGTTTAGAGGTGAACCACTTTGAGTTTGCCAATGCTTACGGGGTATCTGATAATCAGGTTTTCTGGGATTTTGGAGATAGCTCATTCGGCTCAGGTATGGAGATAACGCAGAATTATATAAATGCAGGTGACTATCTGGTAACCATGATTGTTGAGAATGATTCAGCTTGCGTGGATACATCTAAATTAAATATTAGAGTAAATCCAACCCCTGAAGCCGATTTGTACATTGAGTCAAGTTGTTTGGGTGTGCCAATTTATATTGAATCTAATACAAGTATTACAGATGGGAAAATATCATCATTCCTCTGGAATATGGGTGATGGTACAAATTACAATCTTGAATCGCCTTCGCATTATTATCGAAATGCCGGTAAATATTATATCACACTTGCACTGAATTCAGATAAGGGATGTTTTGGTGAATATAAGGATAGCATTAATGTCTTTGAAAATCCTTATTCCGGGATATCAGTTCTTTCAGAGCGACCTACAATATTAGAAAATGAGGTTAGTTTGATGAGTTGGAGCTTTGCACGTGATTCTTTGGGACTAGAGTGGGATTTTGGAGATATGAGCGATTTTTTCTTTGATTCTTTAGCTGTAACTCATAAATATACGGATACAGGAAATTACACAGTAAGGCTGGTGGCAGTTTCAAAGAAAGGGTGTCGCGATACATTTTATGAGAATGTAAGAATATGGCCAGATTATAATATTCTAATACCAACAGCGTTCTCGCCAAATGGAGATTTCATCAACGACGAATTCCATGTTCGTGGTAATCATCATTCAGTAGTTAATGCAAGTTGGAGGGTGTATACCGAAGATGGTATTCAAGTATTTGAATCAACAGATATTACTGAAGGTTGGAATGGTAAGTATCAAAATACGGGAGAGGATCTTCCAATGGGTAATTATCAATTTGTATTGATTGTAAAAGATATGTATGGCAATCAAGAGCAATTCACAGAGAAAATTTCAATTGTACGATAATGAGCAGTAAGTATTTAAAATCAATCTTTGTTTTTGTGGCTGCTTTAATAGTAGGTAGTTCTGCCAAACTTCAAGCTCAAGCATTGAGTTTGAGCACTAGCGGTCAAATGAATATTGCCTGTCATGGAGACTCCACGGGATCTATTTCCCTTGCGGCAGCTGGAGGAATAAGTCCTTATCAGTTTATTCTTAATAAGGATACTCAAAATAACGGTTTATTTTCAGGTTTGAAAGCGGGTGCATATAAAGCATACCTCTTAGATTCGGCGGGTGATTTAGATTCGTTACTTTTCACCATTACTCAACCGACTGCCTTGCAGATAAACATAAACCTTACGGCTCCAAGTTGTGCTTATCGCCAAGATGGTGCTTTAGAAGTGTCGGTCACTGGGGGAACAACACCTTACACCTATCGTTGGAATGACAATCAGGGTTGGTCATCTACCAATAAGAAAATAGAATACCTCTTGCATGGTTCGTATAAAATAACGGTTTCTGATAGTCAATCATGTGGCATTGATAGCACCGTTAATTTAGTACATTCGGATTCCTTAGAAGTTTCCATTTTGAAAACAGATATTTCATGTAATGGTTTAACGGATGGAGAAGCTACGGCGAATATCACTTCAAATGGATCGGCTTACGTTTATGATTGGAGCGGCCCGAACGCGTTTAACTCGAGCAGTTCTTCTATCAATGGCTTAGCTTCTGGTAATTATCAGTTAAAGGTTACAGAAACTACATCATCTTGTACCGCAACCGCCTCTGTTACAATTATTGAGCCGATAAAACTTAATACGGCGATCACTCAAACCAAGGATGCCCGTTGTAGTGGATCCGCAGATGGTGAGTTGTATACTTCAACCACCGGTGGGCGAGCTCCATACACGTATTTATGGTCCGGCCCGAATAGCTATTTTTCAAGTAATCGAAACATAGTGAATGCCAAAGCTGGATCATATACTTTGACAATTTCGGATTCTACAGGTTGTTTAGCCTATGATACCAATCAGATTTCAGAACCAGCGGCCTTGTCGGTTATACCCAAAATAACAAATATGATATGTTATGGATATCCTATTGGAGAGATTGATTTGACGGTTAATGGTGGTACGAAGCCGTACAAATATACATGGTCAACAGGCGATACAAAACAAGATTTAGACTCACTGAATGCGGGTATTTATTCGGTAACTATTATTGATAGCCAGGCTTGTTCTTTTAATGGCACGTATGGAATTTCAACACCCACCCAATTGGTGTTGTCCTACAACTCTTCAAATGTGAGGTGTAACGGTGGTGATGATGGAAGTCTCATTTTACTGGCTTCTGGAGGAACTTATCCCTGGAGCTATGAAATCACGGGACCAAATTCTTTCTCTTCAAGCAATGTGTCTAACAAATCTTTAAAGGCTGGTTCATATAAAATTATTCTCACGGATAATAATGATTGTAAGGATTCTACTTCTGTAAGCATTCAAGAACCTGCAAAGCTGAGTGTTACCAATAAGGTGACATTACCAGAGTGTAATGGACAAAAAGGTTCCTTTAGTTTGACCGTGAGCGGAGGAACTACCCCTTACGGTTTTGAATGGTTAGATGGAGCTGGTGGATTATACGCAGCAACCCAGAACGTGGTATCTGTTGATGTAGGTTCCTATACCTACACCGTTACTGATGGGAATCAGTGTTCTTACTCAGATACTAACAGTATCTACGAACCGCCTAAACTTGAGTTGACCACGTTGAAAGTCACGCCTAACATCTGTATAAATGATAAAAACGGTGGAGTTGATTTAACCGCATCGGGTGGTACCAAACCTTATACCTACAGGTTGAATAGTGGAACATTTCAAACTTCTGCAACCTTTGGTTCGTTGGCAGTAGGTAGGTTCACCGCTTTAGTTCAAGATAAAAATGCTTGTTCTGAGACCACAGTGTTTAATGTCGATTATGTGGATACGGTTAAACCTATTGTCAAACTAAAGCCGATTACCCGTTATCTAAATAATGCGGGTAAGGCCCGTATCACATTGACTGATATTGATAATGGCATCATGGATAATTGTGAGATCCAAAAAACCTCCGTTTCTCAAACTGAATTTGATTGCAGCAATTTGGGTAATAATAACGTTACGGTTACCGTTTACGACCTAAAAGGCAACTTGCAACAAAAAGATGTGGTGGTTACCATATTAGATACCGTAAGCCCAATAATCAAAACACAACCAATTTCTGTTTATTTAAATCAATCGGGAAAAGCTACTATCAACCCAAATAGTTTGAATAAGTCTAGTTCGGATAATTGTGGAATTCAGAGTTTTACCGCCAGTCAAACCACATTCGACTGTTCCAATTTGGGTAGTAACTCAATTAATGTTACGGCCTCGGACGCTTCCGCTAATAAAACAACAAAGAAAGAAGTCGTAAATGTACAAGATACCATAAAGCCAAACCTTAGATACAAGAATATTGTGATTTATTTAAACAGTTCTGGCTCGGTGACCATTACCCCATCTGATGTGGATGATGGCAGTAACGATAATTGTGGAATTACGAGTTATGAAGTGAGCCAATCCTCTTTCGATTGCAATAATATTGGTACCAATTTTATTGATTTTAGTGTACAGGACGCTACTCGGAATAAAGTAACCCAATCGGTTCGCGTAACGGTGAGGGATACATTTGCTCCAGTCATTAAGATCAAACCTGTTACCCTATTCTTGAATCAGTATGGATTTGCGGTTTTATCTCCTAACGACGTAGATGATGGAAGCGTAGATAATTGCTCAATCTCCAACCGCAGTTTGGCGCAAAGCGTATTCACTTGCGGTAACATTGGAACAAATAATGTAGGTTTCAGCATCACCGATAATAGTGGTAATAAGGCAAGTGTTAACGTGAATATCACGGTAAAAGATACGACTAGCCCTATCAACAAGGTTAGAAACCCTCCGGTATATCTGAACCAAAGTGGTTTTGCCATTTTGAGCTCTTTTGATGTAGACAATGGTTCTTCGGATAATTGTGGAGTTTCGAAAGTGACCTTAAGTAAGGATCGATTCAACTGTGTTGATTTGGGAAAAAACGTAGTAGATTTTACCACGTATGATGCCAGTGGAAATAAAACCGTGAGCCCCATCACTGTTACAGTTTTGGATACGGTGAAACCTTTGTTAAGAGCTTTAAGCAAACCCATTTATTTAAATTCAACTGGACAACAAACCATTCCTGCAGACTTTTTTGATGACGGAAGTACTGATAATTGTAAAATCCAGACCAGAACCTTAAGTCAATATAATTTTAATTGTAGCGATGTGGGTAACAAACTGATTTTATACACTGTAGCAGATACCAGCGGGAATTCTACGCTTACAGTAATATCCACCCAGGTATTGGATACTATTTCGCCTAAATTATATACTCAAAATCAGACGGTTTATTTAGATTCTTTGGGTGAAGCTTCGATTTCAGTGAGTCTCTTTTCCGATAGTTGTTCAGATAATTGTAGGATTACTTCACTTAACTACTCTGATTCTATGTTCAATTGTTCTAACCTCGGTACGAACGTTGTTCAATTAATGGCTACGGATCCATCTGGTAATGCCAATGGTAAACCATTTTTAGTAGAAGTATTCGATACCGTTGCCCCAATTATCAAACCCAAATCAGTGGTGATTTATATTGACACAGCAGGTAAGGCATTTTTAGCTGTTGATCAAGTAGTAGAGAGCATTTATGATAACTGCGGAATTCAGAAAATCTTACTGAATAAGTACGTGTATGAAGTGGCCGATATCGGAGATAATTTCGTTGAAATTACCGCCTATGATAACTCGGGTAACCGTTCACTTATTTATCAAGCCTCTGTTCGTGTAGAAGTAGGCGATTTTGATCACGATAGCATTCCGGATTATGTAGAACGAGAATTAGATTTTGACAATGATGGGGTAGCCAATTACCGCGATCGTGATAGCGATAATGATGGTATATTGGATGTCCATGAAAATAGTGGTTTAACGGTATTATTAGATTTAGATCGTGATGGTCTTATGAATGTCTATGATTTGGATACAGATGGTGACGGAATAAAAGACATTTTTGAAGTAAATGGATTCGATCCGGATAGAAATGGAGCCGTAGGTATAGGTAGGGTTGTAGTAGATTACTGGGGAATCCCCGTTTTAGCCAACGATGGTCAAGCATATGATGAATTGGATACGGATTTAGATAATGTTCCTGACTACAAGGACTTGGACTCTGATGACGACAAGATCGAAGACCAAATTGAAAATTTAGGCAAATCTGAATTGGTCGATAGCGACGAAGATGGATTGGCCAATATTCGAGACTTGGATTCGGATGAGGATGGAATAAGTGACCTCATTGAGACTGCTGTGGATTTCGACCAAGATGGTACTGGTAATTTTTTAGATCTTGATTCGGATGCAGATCAAATTATTGATAAAACAGAAACGGCAAGTGATGAAGATTCAGACGGAATAGGAAACTGGTTAGATTTGGATTCAGATAATGACGATTTGTTGGACATCATAGAAGGTCAAGTTGATTCGGATAAAGACGGAAAAGGCAATTGGTTGGATAATGATGCGGATAATGATGGAATTTCAGACAAAATCGAAAGCGATGAAGATACAGATTTGGATGGTATTCTAGATTATTTGGATATCGATAGTGATAACGATTTTATTTTAGACGCTATCGAAGCTATTCCATTTGTAGATGATTTACCAGCAGATACTGACTTAGACGGTAGATTTGACTACCTTGATGACGATAGCGACAACGATTTAATTTCAGATTTTTTAGAAGGATATCCCAATCAACCTGATACTGATGAGGATGGAACTCCCGATTACAGAGATACTGATAGCGATGGAGATGGTGTTCTTGATATTCTTGAAGGTACAAAAGATACGGATGGAGATGGAATTATGGATTCAATAGATGAAGATTCAGATAATGATTGTATACCCGATTTAATTGAAACTAACCAAGACATCGATGGTG
>JAYYCN010000116.1:0-2577 GCA_036161795.1 Bacteroidota bacterium | reverse complement strand
GGTTTCAAAGGAACACCAAGCTATAAGTGGAGTGTAAGAGATAGCACAGGAAAGAAAGAATTATTTTATTCTGGCAAGAAGACGGATACAATGAATTACTACTATGGTGGTAAATACATCTTCGTTCATACCATTAACAATTCATTTAACTGTCCTACAATTTATCGTGATACCATTGAATTTCCAGCACCGCCAAGAGTTGTAATGGCTACCGCTGATACCTTTGCTTGTTTTGGTACGGATATAACATTGAAACCAACCGTACTCGATGGTAAAAAAGATTACAGTTACAAGTGGGATCGATATACCTACAGCTACGATACGGTATCTCAAAAAATGAAAATTTCTAATCAATTTCATGTCGATGGGGATACTCTGGATCAACTCAAGATGCCTAGTATCAAAAAGGACACAGTTATCCGTATTCAAGTTACTGACGGAGATGGTTGTATTTTCTATGATACTGCCGCAATTTTTGTGAAGCCGCTCCCTATATTAGACTTAGGTCCTGATCAAAGAATTTGCACGTATGAAACACAGATGTTTGATGCACAAAACCTAGATACGGTGCAATATTATTGGAGCACGGGAGATACGACTCAAACCATCACGGTTCATGTTGAGGATGACTATGGTGTTTTGGTGGTAGAACAAACTTGGTTCTGTGAGCAACGAGATACCGTCCACCTCTACGTGAACGATACAGCCATTGCAATTCCTAATAACGATACGACCATTTGTAATGAGCAATCGGTTGAGTTGGTTGCCGCCCATTCACCATCTGCTGAAAGTGCGATTTACGAATGGGTCGATATTACTGGAGGTAAAACACTAGGTAGTCAGTCTAACTATACGGTGAGTCCTCGAAATACAGGGCCAAACGGTGGTAGTGAGCAAAATTTCTTGTATTCCTTATATACCAAGGTGACACAGGGTGGACACTCTTGTGAACATACAGATACGATGCAGATCACAGTGAATGCCTTACCTGTGGTGAAATGGTTGAAGAAACCATTACCATCAGAGTGTTTTGATTATGGAGATATTGAATTAAATAGCTTTTTAAACGTTGGTAAAGTTAATGGTGTACGTATATGGGGCGGATCATTCGAAAATCCAAATAATATGGTGGATAGTGTGACACCTTCTCGTCATATCTTTAAGACGACTAATCTTTCAAATAGCCAATTACAAAACGGTAAAAACTACCAAGAGAAAATCTATGGTTGGTTTAAAGATGATAATGGTTGTATCAATTATGACTCCACCATCCAACGTATAGATGGTAATCCGATTCTTGAATTGAAAGACAAAATATATTGTCAGGATTTAGGTGAAATTAAAATGGATGAAACCGTTGAATTCCCTAAGACAAAAGCAGGTAAGCAATTCGAATGGGTAGTAAAAGAGTGGGCAAGTGGAACTGATTCCGCGTTTTTATTAGTGAATTTAAATCCATGGGGAACACCTGATTGGCGTTTTAAATTTGGTAACCCAACTGAAGACTACTACCAAGGTGATTACAAGTTTAATCTGTGTATCACCGATATCATCACGGGTTGTCAAAGTTGCGATACTGTGGCGATTCAAATCATTGCCGAGCCAACGGTAACGGTTCTTACACCAAACCCTGTCTGTGTTAACTGGGATACCATTGACCTAAACGATTATGTCACAGTTAACGGCTTAAGTGGTGCCGATGCAGGTGGAGGAGAGTTCAAGGTGACTGAAGTCGACTATGTGACAAATGATCCACGTGTGGGTATGGTACTACCACAAGGGCATTTATTCCCACCATCAACAGGTGCTGGTACATACAAAATTCTTTACAGTAATGACGGTACTGGTTGTTTGAAAGTGGATAGCTTCTATGTTTATGTGAATGACACGCCGGATGCTTTACTGCTTCCTCCGGTTACCTTATGTAGTTCTGGTCCGAAATTGGATTTGAATACGCGTATTGATATGACCAATACCAAACCTCAAAGCGGCACTCCTGCATGGTTTGGTCCAAATCTTACTGGAAGTATGTTTGATCCAATCTCTACTGGTACTTCTGAAATCGAAGGTCCGTATGAGTTGACTCTAGCTTATACCGATAATAACGGTTGTGCAGATACAGAAACATACAATGTATTTGTTAGGTCTCAGCCAGAAATAGATATCACTACGATTAATCCGTATCCACAATGTGAGAACACGCCTTTCCCTGTGCAAAGTGAGAGCAAATTTAGTAATGGAAAAGTGAATTGGACCTTATTGAATAACTCTGATGGTAGCGTAGATAATAGCACGGCGGAGAACATCGTTTATACACATGGTCCTGGTGATAAGGCGAATAAAATGGCTTCCTTGAAAGTGACTACTGAGCCAATTGCTAATGAAGTATGTCCTCAAGCAAGCGATTCAATATTGATCGTTATTCACCCTTACCCAGTGCTGGAACCTTTGGCTAAGTTCACGGGTTGTATTCCATTATCAACTGATTGGAGCGTGACTGAAACAGGTGGAATACCACAAAGTCAGCTATCATATGGTTGGGACTTCGGGAATGGAGATACGAGCAACGATCAATTC
>JAYYCN010000115.1:0-2803 GCA_036161795.1 Bacteroidota bacterium | reverse complement strand
CTCAACGCTTGGTGCAATGCATTTCCTAAATCACGACGGATAGGGTACTGGGCTTGGGTTAATTGCGTGAGAATCTGTTTAAGTTCTTGGTTGTCATTGTGAATTTCCTGTAATACGGTAACAAATGCGTCAATCTCTGTTTTAATATCAGTGGTAAACTCCACCCAAGCAGACTTTTGCCATCCCTTAACCTCTTTCATCGCTTGGCTTTCTAATTCTTTGATGTCAGCATCATTACTGATTCCATTTGAAATTATCCAAGAACGCATTTGACGAATGCAATCAAATTCTTGCTCCCATTCTAAGCGTTCTTTTGACTTGTAACGCTCGTGTGAGCCACTAGTAGAATGCCCTTGTGGTTGGGTAACCTCAGTTACATGCACAAGAACGGGGGTTTGTTTTTCACGACAAACATCAGCAGCTTCTTTATACACTTGGCATAACTCAGCATAATCCCATCCTTTTGCAGTAAATATTTCTAGTCCGACACCATCTTCATTGGTTTTAAAACCTTGCATGATGGCTGAAATGTTTTCTTTTGCTGTTTGATATTTGGCGGGTACGGAAATCCCATAAACATCATCCCAAACACTCATGAGCATGGGTACCTGCATCACACAAGCAGCGTTCATGACCTCCCAAAAAATCCCTTCTGAAGTTGACGCATTTCCAATGGTTCCAAATGCGATTTCCTTTCCTATTTGAGAGAATTGGGTGAGCTCATGTAGCTCAGGGTTCTCTTTATAGAGTTTGGATGCAATTGCTAAGCCTAAGAGACGTGGCATCTGGCCCGCAGTAGGGGAGATATCGGCACTCACATTAAAGGTGTCGGTTTGACTTAGCCAATCACCGTTTTCATCCAAGAAGCGAGTGGCATAATGCCCGTTCATACTCCTACCAGCAGAAGCGGGTTCTTTTTCAACCGAAGCATGTGCGTATAATTGAGCAAAAAACTTTTGAATATCCGATAGGCCCTTAGCAAACATGAAGGTTTGGTCACGGTAATAACCACTGCGCCAATCACCATGTTCGAATACTTTTGCCATAGCTAATTGAGCGACTTCTTTACCGTCACCAAAAATGCCGAATTTAGCCTTCCCTGTTAATACTTCTTTTCGACCAATCAGTGATGCCTGTCTGCTCTGAAAGGCAATTTTATAATCATTGATGACCTGTTGGTTAAATTCTTCTTGTGTCAATTCTTCCAGTTTTAGGGCCGCCTCCTGCATTGGTGCAAAGATACGCAATTTTTAAAGGCTCTTTGCGGCATTCGATTGGGGCTTAGCATTGTCCTTTTATTGAACTAATTTCGCCTAAATATGCCAGAATTTTCTCTTTCTTCTCCTTTTGAACCCAAGGGTGATCAACCTGAGGCAATCCATCAATTAAAAGAAGGTGTTCTTTCTGGTCAAAAAGCGCAAACCTTACTTGGTGTTACAGGTTCTGGTAAAACCTTTACCATTGCTAATGTAATACAAGAGACAAAGCGCCCTGTTTTGGTTTTGAGTCACAATAAAACCCTTGTGGCGCAGTTGTATGGGGAATTCAAACAGTTCTTCCCCGCTAATGCTGTTGAGTACTTCGTGAGTTATTACGATTATTACCAACCCGAAGCATTTATACCCACGACAGGAACGTACATTGAAAAGGATCTGAACATCAATGACGAAATCGAAAAGCTTCGTCTCAAGACGGTATCAACTTTGCTTTCTGGTCGTAGGGATGTCATCGTTGTGGCGAGCGTGAGTTGTATTTACGGTGCTGGAAATCCTTCTGATTATGAGAATACTATTATCCGTCTGAACGAGGGAATGGAAATTTCTCGGCAACAATTGCTTTACCGATTGGTGGAATCCTTGTATGCCCGCACAACCGTTGATTTTAAAAGAGGAACATTCCGGGTTAAAGGGGATACCGTAGATGTGTACTTAGCCTATAATGATTACGCCATACGCGTTGG
The DNA here is from genome assembly GCA_036161795.1 of Bacteroidota bacterium. Taxonomy (GTDB): domain Bacteria; phylum Bacteroidota; class Bacteroidia; order NS11-12g; family UBA955; genus VMCP01. The sequence continues at coordinate 843 of JAYYCN010000115.1, read as the reverse complement.
TTTTTTCGGCGATGAAATAGAGGAGATTTACAGCTTCGAACCGGAAACAGGCAAAAAGATTGATGATTTATTGGATTGTGCCATTTATCCGGCACAGATTTATGTTTCTCCACGGGATCGATTGGAGCAGGTGATTCATGAAATTCAAGACGATTTAGTGGCTCAAATGGAGTTTTTTCAGCAACAAGGAAGATACTTAGAAGCCAAACGACTCGAGGAAAGGGTGAATTTTGATTTAGAAATGATTCGTGAGTTGGGTTACTGCAATGGTATTGAGAATTACTCCCGTTATTTCGATAGAAGAAACCCAGGAGATCGCCCTTTCTGCTTGCTGGACTATTTCCCGAAGGACTTTTTGTTGGTGGTAGATGAAAGCCATGTTACCATTCCTCAAATTAGAGCTATGTATGGTGGAGATCGATCGAGAAAAATCAACCTTGTAGATTATGGCTTCCGCTTACCTGCGGCGATGGATAACAGACCACTACAATTTGAAGAGTTTTATCAAATTGTAAGTCAAGCTATATATGTGAGTGCAACTCCTTCGGAATTTGAGATTCAGGAGTCTGAGGGAGTGGTGGTTGAACAGTTGATTCGTCCAACAGGTTTATTGGATCCAAAAATTGAAGTGCGCCCTCTAGAGAATCAAGTAGATGATCTGATAGAGGAAATTGACAAGGTGGTTGAGCAGGGAGATCGTGTGTTGGTAACGACCTTAACCAAGAGAATGTCTGAGGAATTATCCAAATATCTGGCAAAGCTTGGGATTAAAGTAGGGTATTTGCACTCCGAGGTTAAAACCTTGGACAGGGTTGAGATATTAAGAAATTTAAGGCTTGGCGG